>JALXFQ010000422.1 GCA_027067235.1 Gammaproteobacteria bacterium | reverse complement strand
ATTTGAAATACTGTGTCGAACACGGCAAGAAAATTGTCATCGGCACCACCGGGTTTGATGAGTCGCAAAAATCCGCCATCCAGGCAGCCGCGCGCAAGATTGCCATAGTGCAGGCGCCCAACATGGGCGTGGGCGTCAATCTCTGTTTCCATTTGCTGAAAACGGCCACCGAAGTACTGGGCGACAATGTCGATATCGAAATCATCGAGGCTCACCACCGTCACAAGGTGGACGCGCCGTCCGGTACCGCCCTGCGCATGGGAGAAATCGTTGCCGATGCGCTGGGCCGCGATCTGAAAGAATGCGCAGTCTACGGCCGTCAGGGCCACACCGGCGAGCGCGAGCGCAAGACCATCGGTTTCGAGACCATCCGCGCTGGCGATATCGTCGGTGAGCACACAGTCATGTTCGCCGATATTGGCGAACGCGTGGAAATCACCCACAAGGCCAGCAGTCGCATGACATTCGCCAACGGCGCAGTGCGCGCGGCTATCTGGCTGGGTGACAAAGACGCCGGCCTGTATGATATGCAGGATGTGCTGAATCTGCGCTAGCAGCCGAGCCTGGCCTGATCGCCGCAGATGCGCACAGGCGCGGCAGCCTGCAAATATTTGTTGCCGGAAGCCATGGCATTCATTGAACCCGGCGTATTTTTGCACTAGTATCGCGCAGCATTCGAGAACAGGTTCGCAAGCCTGATTCCAGACTGTATCCGGGAGCCACAGCTCCCTTTTTTTTGGAACCTCTGACGACTTCAGGAGAATCCGTTGAGTCAAGCAGCGATTCTGGCGCTGGAAGATGGCACCGTTTTTCACGGTACATCCCTCGGTGTTTCCGGTCAGACGGTCGGCGAAGTGGTATTCAACACCTCCATGACCGGGTATCAGGAAATCCTGACTGATCCGTCCTATGCCGAGCAGATAGTCACGCTGACCTACCCGCATATCGGCAACACCGGCACCAACCAGGAAGACATGGAATCCGGCCGGGTTTTTGCCAGAGGCCTGATCATCCGCGAGCGGCCGCTGAGCTACAGCAACTGGCGATCGTCACAAAGCCTGCCCGAATTCATGTTGTCGCAAAATGTAGTCGGCATCGCCGATATCGATACCCGCAGGCTGACTCGCATACTGCGTGAAAAGGGCGCCCAGAATGGCTGCATCATGGCCGGTAACGATCTCGATGAAAACGCCGCCATCACCGCCGCCAGAGCGTTTCCCGGCCTCAAGGGCATGGATCTGGCAAAGGAAGTCAGCGTTGCCGAGCCCTATGAGTGGAGCGAGGGCGAATGGTCGCTGGGCACAGGCTTTGCCCGGCCGCAAGAGCCTTCCTTCAAGGTCGTCGCCTATGATTTCGGCATCAAACGCAACATATTGCGCATGCTGGCGCAGCGCGGCTGCAAGCTGACTGTGGTACCGGCGCAGACACCCGCCGCCGACGTGCTGGCGATGAATCCTGACGGCGTTTTTCTGTCCAATGGGCCTGGCGACCCGGAGCCATGCGACTACGCCATCAATGCCATCCGCTCCATACTCGAAAAGAAGCTGCCGGTATTCGGCATCTGCCTGGGCCATCAGTTGCTGGCGCTGGCCTCCGGCGCCAACACCGAGAAAATGAAGTTCGGCCACCATGGCGCCAATCATCCGGTGCAGGACCTGAAAACCGGCCAGGTCATGATTACCAGTCAAAACCACGGTTTTGCCGTCAACGAGAACGCTCTGCCGGATACGCTGGAGGTGTCTCACCGTTCGTTGTTCGATGGTACGGTGCAGGGCACACGGCGCACCGATTGTCCGGCCTTTTCCTTTCAGGGACACCCGGAAGCCAGCCCCGGCCCGCACGATGTATCGCCGCTATTCGACCAGTTTATTGCCATGATGCAAGCCTCCCGAGACTGATCCCGCATGCCCAAACGCACTGATATCCACAGCATACTGATCATCGGCGCCGGCCCCATCATCATTGGCCAGGCCTGCGAGTTCGACTATTCCGGCGCTCAGGCCTGCAAGGCACTGCAGGAAGAAGGCTATCGCGTCATACTGGTCAATTCCAACCCGGCCACTATCATGACCGACCCCGGCATGGCCGATGCCACCTATATCGAGCCGATTCATTGGGAAACGGTGGCGAAAATTATCGAAACCGAAAAACCGGATGCGATACTGCCCACCATGGGCGGCCAGACCGCGCTGAACTGCGCGCTGGACCTGGAAGCCCACGGCGTACTGGAAAAACATGGCGTGGAAATGATTGGCGCATCGCGCGACGCCATCGACAAGGCGGAAGACCGCGAGCGTTTCCGCCAGGCCATGCAAAACATCGGTCTGGAATCGGTGCGCGGCGCCATGGCGCACAGCATGGAAGAAGCCTGGCAGATTCAGGCCATGGTGGGTTTTCCGGCCATCCTGCGGCCGTCCTTCACCATGGGCGGCACGGGCGGCGGCGTGGCCTACAACAGGGAAGAATTTGAAGACATCTGCCGCCGCGGCCTGGATGCCTCGCCCACCACCGAAGTGCTGATCGAGGAATCCATACTTGGCTGGAAAGAATACGAGATGGAAGTGGTGCGGGACAGGAATGACAACTGCATCATCATCTGTTCCATCGAAAATTTCGACCCCATGGGCATCCACACCGGCGATTCCATCACCGTGGCGCCGGCGCAGACCCTGACCGACAAGGAATACCAGATCATGCGCGACGCCAGCATCGCGGTGTTGCGCGAGATCGGCGTGGAAACCGGCGGCTCCAATGTCCAGTTCGCCATCAATCCCGATGACGGCCGCATGATCATCATCGAGATGAATCCACGGGTGTCACGTTCCTCGGCGCTGGCGTCCAAAGCCACCGGGTTCCCCATCGCCAAGGTGGCGGCAAAACTGGCGGTGGGATACACACTGGACGAATTGCAGAACGATATCACCGGCGGCGCCACGCCAGCGTCGTTTGAGCCCAGCATCGACTACGTGGTCACCAAGATACCGCGTTTTGATTTTATCAAATTCCCCGAATCCGACGCCACCCTGACCACCCAGATGAAATCGGTGGGCGAAGTCATGGCCATAGGCCGCAACCAGCAGGAATCCCTGCAAAAGGCGTTGCGCGGGCTGGAAATCGGCTCTGATGGCTTCGATTTGCAGATCGACCCGGATACGCAGAAAGACGAGGCGGTGAAAGAGATTACCCGCCGTCTGCTGGTGCCGGGCGCGGAGCGCGTCTGGTATGTGGGCGAGGCGTTCCGCTGGGGCATGAGTGTGGACGAGGTGTTCGAGCTGACCAAAATCGACCGCTGGTTTCTGGTGCAGATCGCAGACATTATTGCGACCGAAAAAGATATTGCCGCTGCCAACCTGAACAGCGTTGCGGGGCCGCAGCTGCGCGCCTGGAAACGCAAGGGTTTTTCTGATCGTCGTCTGGCTGCATTGATGGGCATGAAGGAACAGGCGCTGCGTGAACGGCGCCAGGCGCTGGAAATACGGCCCGTCTACAAGCGCGTGGATACCTGCGCCGCCGAGTTCGCCACTTCCACCGCCTATATGTATTCCACCTACGAAGAGGAATGCGAGTCGCGTCCCACCAGCAGGAAAAAAGTGGTCGTGCTGGGCGGCGGCCCCAACCGCATTGGCCAGGGCATAGAATTTGATTACTGCTGTGTGCATGCGGCGCAGGCCATGCGCGAGGACGGTTTCGAGACCATCATGGTCAATTGCAACCCGGAAACCGTGTCCACCGATTACGACACCTCCGACCGGCTCTATTTCGAGCCGCTGACTCTGGAAGACGTGCTGGAAATCATTCATGTGGAAAAACCCCACGGCGTCATTGTGCATTATGGCGGCCAGACGCCGCTGAAACTGGCGCGTGATCTGGAAGCGGCCGGCGTGCCCATTATCGGCACGTCGCCGGACGCCATTGACCTGGCCGAAGACCGCGAGCGTTTTCAGGCCTTGCTGCAGCAGGAAGGCCTGTTGCAGCCACCAAACCGAACTGCCACCAACCCCGAACAGGCGCTGGTTCTGGCGGAGGAGGTGGGCTATCCACTGGTGGTGCGCCCGTCCTATGTGCTCGGCGGCCGCGCCATGGAAATCGTGCATAATCGCGAGGACCTGGAAAACTACATGCACAAGGCCATTCAGGTATCCAACGACAGCCCGGTGTTGCTGGACCGTTTCCTGAATGACGCCATCGAAGTGGACGTGGACGCCATATGCGACGGCAGGGATGTGCTGATTGGCGGCATCATGGAACATATCGAGGAAGCCGGCGTGCATTCCGGCGATTCAGCCTGCTCATTGCCGCCGTATTCGCTCAGCGAAGCCGTACAGGAGCGGCTGCGCGAGCAGACCGGAAAGCTGGCGCTGGCGCTGGACGTGGTGGGCCTGATGAACATCCAGTTTGCCATCAAGGGCGGCGATATCTATGTGCTCGAGGTGAATCCGCGCGCCTCGCGCACGGTGCCGTTCGTGTCCAAGGCCACCTCCCGGCCGCTGGCCAAGGTGGCGGCGCGCTGCATGGCTGGCGTGTCGCTGGCAAAGCAGGGGGCAACCCGTGAACTGAAACCGTCTTATTTTTCCGTGAAAGAGGCGGTCTTCCCGTTTATCAAGTTCCCGGGCGTCGACACGGTGCTGGGTCCGGAAATGAAATCCACCGGCGAAGTCATGGGCGTGGGCCGCAGTTTTGGTGAAGCATTCGGCAAATCGCAGCTGGGCGCGGGTTCCGGGATACCACGCGGCGGCACGGCTTTCATCAGCGTCAAGACTGCCGATCAGTCCCAGGTGGTGGATATGGCGCGCTATCTGTCGGAACACGGTTTTGATCTGGTGGCCACCCGCGGCACCGCCGAGGCGCTGCAGTCCGCCGGCGTCGCGGCCCGGGTGGTGAACAAGGTTGCCGAAGGCCGGCCGCATATCGTGGATATGATCAAGAACCAGGAAATCGACCTGATTATCAATACCACCACGGGCAAACAGAGCCTGAAGGACTCCTACGCCATACGGCGCGAAGCCCTGATGAACAAGGTGACCTATTACACCACGCTGGCGGCGGCCCGTGCCGCCTGCGAAGCGCATGCGGTAGCGGGTGATATCCGCGTTGCCCGGCTGCAGGATTTACATGGAGAAGTCAGTAAATGAATCAGATTCCCATTACCGTCAAGGGTGAGCAGAAACTGCGTGACGAACTGAAAAAACTGAAAAATGTCGATCGTCCCCGGGTGATCGAAGCCATCGCCGAGGCACGCGCTCATGGCGATTTGTCGGAAAATGCCGAATACGATGCCGCCCGCGAGCAGCAGGGCTTTATCGAAGGCCGCATCAAGGAAGTCGAAGCCAAGCTGTCCAACGCCCGGGTTATCGACCCGAAAACCCTGAACGCCGGGGGCCGCGTCGTCTTTGGCGCGACGGTCACGCTGCTGGACGTGGATGCCGATGAGGAAGTGACTTATCAGATAGTCGGCGATGATGAAGCGGATATCGCCAGCAATCTCATATCGGTCAGCTCGCCCATTGCTCGCGGCCTGATTGGCAAGGAAGCCGGGGATGAAGTGGAGGTGCCCACGCCCAATGGCGTTCGGCTGCTGGAAATTCTCGAGGTGGAATATATTTAGGCGCTGCTCAGGGCAGGTCGATACGCGGCTTCTGCGCCCGCCGGTACAATACCAGCCGGTTGCCGATCTGCTGCACCGGACTGGCGCCGGTTTTTTCGCAGACATCCAGCATCAGAGCCTTGCGCCCGGCCTTGTCGGCCCCGCTGATTTTCATTTTGACCAGTTCATGATGCGCCAGCGCCGTTTCTATCTCCGCCAGTACCGGTTCGCTCAGTCCCGCAGCGCCGATGAAAACCACTGGTTTCAGGTGATGGGCAAGGCTGCGCAGATGATTGAGTTGTTTGCCTGACAAATGCATGGGAAAGGGGGCTATGGTCGTCAAAAGGCGCGCGAGCTTAACCGAAAACAGGTCTGGTTTCCATGACCGCTAAAAAACGCCGGAGAGCCAGCAGCGCACGCTGGCTGGCGGAACACGAAAAGGATCCGTTTGTGCAACGCGCACGCAAGGCGGGTTATCGCTCGCGCGCAGTTTACAAGCTGGACGAAATGCACCGGAAACTGC
Organism: Gammaproteobacteria bacterium; assembly: GCA_027067235.1. Classification (GTDB taxonomy): domain Bacteria; phylum Pseudomonadota; class Gammaproteobacteria; order QOAV01; family QOAV01; genus QOAV01. The sequence continues at coordinate 5,018 of JALXFQ010000422.1, read as the reverse complement.
AGCTTTTTCATCGCGGCATGACCGTGGTCGATCTGGGTGCCGCCCCCGGCGCGTGGTCCCAGTACGCCGCCAGTAAAATCAGGGACGGCAGGATCGTGGCTGTTGACCTGTTGCAAATGGAGGCACTGGACAAGGTGGAGTTTATCCAGGGTGACCTGCTGGAACCGGCAGTCCGGGAGCGACTGAAAGACAAACTGGGTTCCGGCGCAGACCTTGTGCTCAGCGATATAGCCCCCAATATGAGCGGTATAGCCTCGGTTGACCAGGCGCGCAGTATGGGACTGGCCGAAATGGCCCTGCAGTTTGCCGTCGAGGTGCTCAAGCCTGGTGGTCATCTGCTGGTGAAGGTTTTTCAGGGCGCGGGACTGGATGCGTTGCGCCACGACATGCAGCAGCATTTTCGCAAGGTGGGGGTGCAGAAGCCCGAGGCTTCGCGCAGCCGCAGTCGCGAACTGTATCTGCATGGCAGCTGTTTCAGGGAACCCTGAGCAGGCGACGGGCTCAAAAATGGAGATAGTGCAGTCGAACGCGATTCTGCTAAACTGCAGGCAGACAGGGTAAACACCGTAGCGGCGAGATAACGCCATGAAGAACGAGGGGAAAGTGTGAATAATCTGACCAAGAATCTGGCCTTGTGGCTGGTCATAGCCATGGTGCTGATGGCGGTATTCAATAATTTCGAGCCGCATGGCGAACTGGCGGTCAACGGTCGCATGGATTACTCCACCTTTATCTCGGAAGTCAAACAGGGCCGTATCGCCCGCGCCACCATTGACGGCCACAATATCACCGGCATCACCCAGGATGGCAAGGTGTTTGAAACCTATGCGCCGGAAGACCCGGGGCTGATGGGCGATCTGCTGGCCAACGGGGTTACCGTCAACGCCAAGCCGGAAGAAGAACCCAGCCTGCTGGCGCAGATATTCATCAGCTGGTTTCCGTTGTTGCTGCTGATCGGCGTGTGGATATTTTTCATGCGTCAGATGCAGGGCGGGGGCGGGCGCGGCGCCATGAGTTTTGGCAAAAGCCGCGCCAAAATGCTCACCGAAGACAAGAACAACATTACCTTTGCCGATGTTGCCGGAGTCGAGGAAGCCAAGGAAGAAGTCTCCGAACTGGTGGAGTTCCTCAAGGATCCCTCGCGTTTCCAGAAACTGGGCGGGCGCATACCGCGGGGGGTGCTCATGACCGGCAGCCCCGGTACCGGCAAAACCCTGCTGGCCAAGGCCATTGCCGGTGAAGCGAAAGTGCCTTTTTTTACTATTTCCGGCTCGGATTTTGTCGAAATGTTCGTTGGCGTTGGCGCTTCCCGCGTGCGTGACATGTTTGAACAGGCCAAGAAAAACGCACCCTGCATCATCTTCATCGACGAGATTGACGCCGTGGGTCGTCAGCGCGGCGCCGGTCTCGGTGGCGGCAATGACGAGCGCGAGCAGACCCTCAACCAGTTGCTGGTGGAAATGGACGGTTTCGAAGCCAATGATGGCGTCATCGTGATCGCCGCCACCAACCGGCCCGACGTGCTGGATCCGGCCCTGTTGCGCCCGGGCCGCTTTGACCGGCAGGTCAATGTGCCGCTGCCCGACATACTCGGCCGTGAAAAGATTCTGCTGGTACACATGAAAAAAATTCCGGTGGCCGATGACGTGCGACCCAAGGTGATCGCGCGCGGAACGCCCGGTTTTTCCGGTGCCGATCTGGCCAATCTGGTGAACGAGGCCGCCCTGTTTGCCGCGCGGGCAGGGGAAAAGGAAGTCAACATGTCTCATTTCGAGCTGGCCAAGGACAAGATACTCATGGGCGCCGAACGCCGCTCCATGGTGATGCCGGAAGACGAGCGCAAGAATACCGCCTATCACGAATCCGGGCACACCGTGGTCGCCAAAGTGCTGGCGCCGTTGACCGACCCGGTACACAAGGTGACCATCATACCGCGCGGCCGGGCGCTGGGTGTTACCATGCAGTTGCCGGAAGAGGATCGCTACAGTCATAACCGCAAATACCTGCTCGCTACCATTGCCGTGCTCATGGGCGGGCGCATTGCCGAGGAAGTCTTCATGGACCAGATGACCACCGGTGCTTCCAATGACTTCGAGCGCGCTACCGACATCGCACGCAAAATGGTTACGCGCTGGGGCATGTCCGACAAACTGGGTCCGCGCGTCTATGGCGATAACGAGAGCGAGGTGTTTCTCGGTCGCGATGTGACTACGCACAAGAATCTCAGTGATTCCACCGCGCAGATGGTGGACGAGGAAATTCAGCGCATCATCGACGAGCAGTACAATCGCGCGCGCAAGATCATCGAGGACAACAGCGAAAAAATCGAAGTCATGGCCAAGGCCCTGCTGGAATGGGAAACCCTGCAGGCGGACCAGATCGAGGATATCATGTCCGGCAAACCGCCGCGTTCGCCGGAAGAATCAACCGGTTCTTTCGATAACAGGAGCGACAAGCCGGCTGACAAGGGTGACAAACCGGGCGTCAAGCCCAAGCCGCGCATGGACAAACCCGCCAGCGAGCACTGAGCGAGGTCTGATGCCGTTTCCAGGAACGCGCTGATGCTGATATCCGGCCGTGAACTGGGCGCAGACAGGACCGCCATCATGGGTGTGCTGAATGTCACCCCCGATTCTTTTTCCGACGGTGGTTTTTTCGCTGCGCCCGACCAGGCTCTGGCGCAAGCCGAAAAAATGCAACGCGACGGCGCCGACATCATTGATGTCGGCGGCGAATCCACCCGTCCCGGCGCCGAACCGGTCTCTGTACAGGAAGAGCTGGACCGGGTGTTGCCCGCCATCGAGCGTATTACCCGCCATATCGACATTCCCCTGTCCATCGACAGCTGGAAACCGCAGGTCATGCGCGCCGCCGTCGAGGCGGGCGCCGGTCTTATCAACGATGTCAACGCCCTGCAGGCGCCCGGCGCCATCGAAGTGGCCTCAGAAAGCGGCGTTGCGGTCTGTCTCATGCACAAGCAGGGCGACCCCCAAACCATGCAGAAAAACCCTTCCTATGACAATGTGATAGCGGAAGTGAAAGCCTTTCTGTCCGGTCGCATTCAGACCTGTATCCAAGCCGGTATCGGTCCGGAACGCATTATCATTGATCCCGGTTTTGGCTTTGGCAAAACCCTGGAACACAACTATATTCTGCTGAAAAACATGGCGCAATTGACTGATCTTGGCGCACCGGTTCTGGCTGGCCTGTCGCGCAAGTCGATGATCCAGAAGGAACTGGGACTGCCCGTCGATGAACGACTCAGCGCCAGTCTGTCCCTGGCGCTGATCGCCGTGGCCAATGGCGCGCGATTTTTGCGCGTCCATGATGTGAAGGAAACCGTGGAGGCGGTGCGCATGTATGAAGCTGTCATGAATGTGGAGCAGGAAAAACCATGAGCAGGAAATATTTTGGCACTGATGGCGTTCGCGGCCGGGTAGGGCAGGCGCCCATTACCCCGGAACTGGTCATGAAACTGGGATGGGCGGCGGGAAAAGTCCTCGCCGACAATGCCGAATCCACCGGCAAGGTAGTCATCGGCAAGGATACCCGCGTATCCGGCTATTTGCTGGAATCAGCCCTGGAGGCGGGTCTGTCCGCCGCCGGCGTGGATGTCAGCCTGATCGGCCCCATGCCCACGCCCGGCATCGCCTATCTGACGCGCACCGCGCGCGCCCAGGCCGGCATAGTCATCAGCGCCTCGCACAACCCCTATTACGACAACGGCATCAAATTTTTTGCCCCCGACGGTTTCAAGCTGCCGGATGAAACCGAGCGCAACATCGAAGCGATGATGGATCAGCCCCTGCATACCCAGGAAGCGGCGCGGCTGGGCAAGGCGGTAAGATACCCCGATGCGGCGGGGCGCTACATCGAATTCTGCAAGAGCACCTTCCCCAACCGGCTCAATCTGAATGGCATCAAGATCGCTCTGGATTGCGCCAATGGCGCGGCCTATCACGTGGCTCCGCCGGTATTTACCGAACTGGGCGCGGAAGTTACCGCCATGGCGACTGAACCGGATGGCTTCAACATCAACGCGGAATGCGGCTCCACCGCGCCGCAGGCCCTGGTCGATCTGGTCGGTGAATCCGGCGCTGATGTGGGCATCGCCCTGGATGGTGATGGCGACCGCCTGATCATGGTGGACGAAAAGGGCAGGCTGGTGGATGGCGACCAGATTCTGTATGTCATTGCCGGCGCGCGTCACAACGGCGAACCTTATCAGGGCGGCGTGGTTGGCACCCTGATGACCAATCTCGGCCTGGAAAAGGCCTTGCAGCAGGCCGGCATACCGTTCGAACGTTCAGATGTTGGCGATCGCTATGTCATGGCCGCCATGAAACAGCGTGGCTGGCGGCTGGGCGGTGAATCCTCCGGCCATATCATCTGCCTCGAGCAAAGCACCACCGGGGATGGCATCGTGGCAGCGCTGCTGGTGCTGAAAGTCATGCTGGAATCGGGCAAATCGCTGTCCGAACTGGCCAGCGGCATGCGTGTTTATCCGCAAAAAATGATCAATGTCAAAACCGGCGCCGGCTTTGACTTTACCCGCTCCGGGGCTATCAGCGAGGCAGTGCGGGATGCCGAGGCAGCCCTTGGCGACAAGGGCCGGGTGCTGTTGCGCGCCTCCGGTACCGAGCCGCTGATCCGGGTCATGATTGAAGGCGAGGATGAGCCGCTGGTGAACAGCCTGTGCGAAAACCTGGCCGACGTGGTGCGCGCTGAAGCCAGCGGCGCCTGAATGTCAGTGGGCGGTGCAGCGGCTACGCTCCGCGGTGCGCCGGACAAAACCGGGATCATTCAGGGCGAATCGCCTGTTTTCCAGGTGACGTTCTCAACAAGGCCCGTAACGGCGCCGGAAAATCCGCTCAGGCCGACCGGCTCCGAACCGGATACTTCAGTATCAATGGGCGCCGCTGTTCCCGCCGGGCAGTTTTACTTTCACCATGCTCCTCGTCCCACGGCAACAACCCCGAAATCCCGTCAATCAACTCATCGAACAACTGAACCTGCTC
>JALXFQ010000421.1 GCA_027067235.1 Gammaproteobacteria bacterium | reverse complement strand
AAGGGTATTGATCTGGAAGTCCGGCAAGGCGATTTCTTTGCCCTGCTTGGCCCCAATGGCGCCGGCAAGTCCACCACCATCGGCATTGTTTCCTCGCTGATCAACAAGAGCGGCGGCAAGGTGGCTGTTTTCGGCCATGATATCGACACAGATCTGGCCGCAGCCAAGGCCTGCATCGGTCTGGTGCCACAGGAGTTCAATTTCAACCAGTTCGAGCCGGTGCTGCAGATCGTACTTAACCAGGCCGGCTTTTACGGCCTGCCGCGCCCGCTGGCGAAACAGCGCGCAGAGAAATATCTGCAGCAACTGGGCCTGTGGGACAAACGCAACACCGCGTCACGGCAACTTTCCGGCGGCATGAAACGACGCCTGATGATTGCCCGCGCGCTGGTGCACGAGCCGGAACTGCTGATTCTGGACGAACCCACCGCCGGCGTGGACATCGAAAGCCGCCGCGGCATGTGGGATTTCCTCACCGCCATCAATAACGCCGGAACCAGCATTATTCTGACCACCCATTATCTGGAAGAAGCAGAGCAGTTATGCCGCCATATCGCCATCATCGACCATGGCGAGGTGATCCGCGACACCAGCATGAAAAAGCTGCTCAATGCCATGGACGCCGAGTCATTCGTGCTGGATCTGGCGCAGCCGGTCAGCGCCGCGCCGGAACTGACCGGTTGCACGGTCACGCGGCGTGATGATCATACCCTGGAAATCAGCATGCCGCGTCGCCACGGTCTCAATGCGCTGTTTTGCGAGCTGGACAGACAGGGCATCAAGGTCGCCAGCATGCGTAACAAGAGTAACCGGCTGGAACAGCTTTTTCTCGGCCTCACCCAGGAGGACGCGGCATGACCGGCAGCGAAAAATGGGTGGCCTTCAAAACCATCGCCGGCAAGGAAATACAGCGTTTCCTGCGCATCTGGGTACAAACCCTGATTCCCCCGGTGATCACCATGAGCCTGTATTTCATCATCTTCGGCAATCTCATCGGCAGGCAGATCGGCGATATCCACGGCTTCAGCTACATGAAATTCATCGTGCCGGGGCTGGTCCTCATGGCGGTTATTTCGAACGCCTACGCCAATGTCGTGTCTTCCTTTTATGGCGCCAAGTTTCAGCGCCATATCGAGGAAATGATGGTGTCTCCGGTACCGGTATGGATCGTTCTGGCTGGCTATGTCATCGGCGGCGTTGCCCGCGGTTTGATGGTGGGCGCGGTGGTGACCGGGGTGGCGCTGTTTTTTACCGAACTGCATGTGGCGCACCCGTTGCTGGCCATGACCATCGTCACGCTGACGGCAGTGCTGTTTTCCATCGCCGGGCTGATCAACGCCCTGTTCGCCAACAGTTTTGATGACATCACCATCATCCCCACTTTCGTGCTGACACCACTGACCTATCTCGGCGGCGTGTTCTATTCCATCAAAATGCTGCCCGAATTCTGGCAATCGGTATCCCGCGCCAACCCGATTCTGTACATGATCGACGGTTTTCGCTGGGGCGTACTGGGCACCTCGGACATGAACCCCTGGGTATCCGTCGGCATGATCACCGGCTTCGTCGTTCTTTTCGGCGCGCTGGCCCTGACCATGCTGCACAAGGGCTTCGGCATTCGCACATGAATAACGCAAAACTTGTATTCACTTCCCAGATCATGGACGGCATGATGTCGTCCGGCTGGATCTGGGTGTCCAATGTTGCGTTTGCGGCGTTGATCATCTGGGCCATACGCACCGCGCCCTGGCATCGACTCCGGGACAACCATTTTCAACATGTGCTGTTTGGCGCCTGCGCGACCCTGGCGGCGTTCTGGGCGTTCAAGGCCGGCGTTTCCCCCGGCCTGGCGCTGCATCATCTGGGCGCCACGCTGTTTACCCTGATGTTTGGCTGGCAACTGGCGCTGCTGGGGCTGAGCGCCGTACTGATCGGCGTTACCGCCAACGGTCATGCCGGCTGGGAGGCACTGGCCGCCAACGGCTTGCTGGACGTGGCCCTGCCGGTGTTCGTCAGCTGGATCATTTACCGGCAGATCGTCAACCGCCTGCCAAAAAATCCGTTTGTGTATATTTTTATTGGCGGTTTTTTTGGCGCGGCCACTGCCATTGGCCTCAGCTCGGTGGCCATTTTTCTGGCCCTGTGGATTAACGGCGTCTACCCGCTGGATCATCTGCTGAGTGAATACCTGCCCTATGTTCCACTGATCATGTTTCCGGAAGCCTTCATGACCGGCGGGATCATCACTTTTCTGGTGATACTGGCGCCACGCTGGGTCAGCACTTTCGATGAAGGCGTCTATTTTTCCGGCTGAAGACTGGCGGTATCAGCCGCGCCGTCCAGCATAAAAGCCGCCATGCGCTCCGCCACGTCGGTCAGATTCTGCAACGGACGGGACAGCGACAGCAGGATGCCGGCATGTCCGCTATCGGGATAGACAAGCAACTGCACCCTGTCGCCGGCCTGACGCAGTTTTTGCGCCAGGCTGCGGCTGTTGCGCGGGTTCACCCGGTTGTCCTTCAGACCCACCGCCAGCAGCACCGGCGGCAACCCGGGCCTGACAAAATGCACCGGCTGGCCCAGTTCCGGAGGATGGGCGCTGGCAAACACTTTCTGCACCAGCGGCTCGGTCAAAGGCAGAAAATCATACGGTCCGGCCAGACCGATAACGCCGGCCAGCTTTCGCTGATCCAGTCCCTGCTGCGCCAGCCACTGCGGGTCGAACGCCAGCATCATGGCCATATGCGCACCGGAAGAATGACCGGCCAGAAAGATCCGCCCGGGACTCGCATCCAGCTCCGGCAGATGATCCACCACCCAGCGCAGCGCCAGCGCTGCATCCTGCAGGAACAGCGGAAACTGTACTTGCGGATACAGCCTGAAATCGGGAATCACGGTGACGATGCCGCGACGGGCGAACTGGTCGCCAACGAACCGGTATTCGTTCTTGCTGCCGGTATTCCAGGCGCCGCCATGCAGAAACACCAGCACGGCGCGATTGCCGCTGTCGTTGTGATCGGCGGGCACATAGACATCGAGCTTCTGTTCCGGCGCCGGGCCATAGGGCAGATCCCGGCGCAGCTGGTAATCGCCTTTTGGCAAAACGCTGTTCAGCGCCTCCAGCGGCGAACAGCCAGCCAGCACTACGCACAGGGCCAGAATCAGTGCGCGGCCAGCCACAGCCTGACCCTCAGACCCAGAGAAGACGTATAACCACGTTCGACAAAACGGATGTTGCCTTCGCGGTCGAGTATGAAATTCATCGGCACACCATGCACTTTCCACAGCCGGCTCAGCTGGCCATCGGCGTCGTTTATCACCGCCGTGCTCCAGCCCTGTTGCCGCATATGCCGGTTGACCTCTTCATCCGCGCCCGACTGCATGGCCACGGTCAGCACCGGGTAATCCCGCGCGACACTTTCCACCGCGCCGTGGCTGAATTTGCATACCGGGCACCAGCTCGCCCAGAAATGCACCAGCAGCGGCTTGCCGCGATAGTCCGCCACAGCAACCCGGCGGCGTGCCGCATTGATCAGCCTTCCCGACAACCCGGGCGCGGCACCACGCGGAGCATCCCGCGTCATCCAGGCCTGAACGCCGAAAACAATAACCAGCGCCAGCGCCAGCTGACCCAGCCAGCCGGCAACTCGCCGGACGCGCGGCGTGATCACAAATATCTTCCGGCGGGAAAGCCGCCGGGCCAATTTGCTGCTATTGGATGCATATTGCCGTTATAATTACCGGAATCAAGACGGGATACGAAGATTATGCAGGAATCGGATGCCGGCGTCAGGCTGGACAAATGGCTCTGGGCCGCCCGTTTTTTCAAAACACGATCACTGGCGACCAAAGCCATCAATGGCGGCAAGGTGCGCCTCGGTGGCGCTCGCGTCAAGGCCGGCCGTCTGGTCAAGCCAGGCGATGTCGTGTGCGTACACAAGGACCAGGTGGCGTTTACCGTGCAGGTCAAGGCCCTGGCCGACCGGCGCGGGCCGGCAACCGTTGCCCGCACCCTGTACCGCGAAACCCCGGAAAGCATCGAAGCACGAGAGCAATACGCCACCCAGAGAAAGCTGTTGAATCAGTCGCTGGTGGCGCCACAGCGCCGGCCAGACAAGAAACAGCGCCGCACCCTGCTGAAAACCAAACGCCTGTCGCCATGAGCATGCACAAGGCCATTGTCGGCGTCGGCAGCAATATCGACCCCTGGACCCATATCGAAAAGGCGGAACAGATCCTGGCCAGCGAAACCGATCTGCGCGGCATCGCCAACTATGCGGTGACCAGGCCGGTGGGCGTTACTGACCAGGCAGATTTCGTCAATGGCGCCTATTATGTCGTTACACCACTGGAGCGGGAAGCTTTTGTCGCTTTCCTGAAAGACGTGGAAAACCGCCTGGGGCGGGTGCGCGGACCGGAAAAATTCGGCCCCCGAACCATGGATCTGGATCTGGTCGCCTGGGACGGTGACATACTGGATCGGGATTTTTACCGCTATGATCACGTGCGCGTTCCGGTGTCGGAGCTGATCGACCGCTACCGGCTGAAGCTGAAAATACATAAAACGAACAACACCGAGGAGGAAAACCATGGAAGCGATAAGCGATATACTGAACCGGATTGACGGTTTTATCTGGGGGCCGGTTACGCTGGTCCTGCTGCTGGGCGTTGGCATCTATCTCACGGTGGGCCTGGGTTTCATGCCCTGGCGTTATATTGTCCCCGCGTTCCGGCTGTTGTTCAAAAGCCGCAAGGGCAGCGTCGAAGAAGGCGATATCACGCCCTATCAGGCGCTGATGACGGCGCTCTCCGCCACGGTTGGCACCGGCAACATTGCCGGCGTCGCCACCGCCATCTATCTGGGCGGGCCGGGCGCCATTTTCTGGATGTGGATGACAGCGCTGATCGGCATGGCGACCAAATACGGCGAGGCCGTGCTGGCGGTGAAGTACCGGGAAAAAGACGCCCTCGGCAACTACGTGGGCGGCCCCATGTACTACATCAAGAACGGCATGGGTGAGAACTGGCGCTGGCTGGGCGTTCTGTTCGCTGTGTTCGGTATGCTGGCGGCGTTTGGCATCGGTAATACCGTGCAGTCGAATTCCGTAGCCGACGCCTTGCAGGATTCTGTCGGTGTTCCCGTCTGGGTCAGTGGCCTGGTCATCATGGTGGTCGCCGCCGCGGTAATACTGGGCGGTATCAAAAGCATCGCCAAGACCGCAGAAATGATCGTGCCATTCATGGCCATCGCCTATGTGGGCGGGGCGCTGATCATCATACTCATGCGTATCACCGAAGTGCCGGCCGCCCTGGCCATGATTTTTTCCGACGCCTTTACCGGCACCGCAGCCACCGGTGGCTTTGCCGGCAGTACTGTCATGCTGGCCCTGCGCTATGGCGTGGCGCGCGGTGTGTTTTCCAATGAAGCCGGCCTCGGCAGCGCGCCCATCGCCCACGCCGCCGCAAAAACCCGTGACCCTGTAAAACAGGGCATGATCGGCATGCTCGGCACTTTCATCGACACCATCGTCATCTGCACCATGACCGCGCTGGTTATCGTACTCAGCGGCCTGTGGACCTCCGGCGCCACCGGCGCGGCGCTGTCCGCCAGGGCGTTTTCTGCTGAACTGCCCGGCGGCTTCGGCGAGTATCTGGTGTCGTTCGGCCTCGCCCTGTTCGCCTTCACCACCATACTGGGCTGGAGTTACTACGGCGAGCGTTGCGCCGAATACCTGTTTGGCGAGAAGGTCATTCTGCCCTATCGCATACTGTGGATACTGGCCATTCCGCTGGGCGCCATTACCAGTCTGGACTTCGTCTGGCTGCTGGCGGGTGTATTGAACGGATTCATGGCAATACCAAACCTGATCGCTCTGGCGGCGTTAAGCCCGGTCATATTCAAGCTGACGCGCGAGCATCTGGGTTAGCAATTGGTCATTGATTATTGGTGAAAATCCACCACTCCTCTCCATTCACTGATCCGGCAGATACGGCTTGACCAGTTGTGCCATCATCTCAATATGATCCTGCCGATCATTCAGGCAGGGTATGTACTGGTAGGACTCGCCGCCGGCTTTGAGGAATATCTCGCGGTTTTCCATATTGACCTCTTCCAGCGTTTCCAGACAGTCGGCGGAAAACCCCGGGCAGACCACATCCACCGACCTGACGCCCTGCCCCGGCATTTTCTCCAGGGTTTTGTCGGCGTAGGGCTGTAGCCATTGCTCGCGGCCAAAGCGGGACTGAAACAGCAACACCCACTCGTCCTCGCCCAGGCCCAGGCGGTCACTGATGGCCTGTGCCGTCAATTCGCATTGTCTCTGGTAGGGATCACCGTTATCGACATAGCGCTGTGGAATGCCGTGAAAGGAATAAACCAGCTTTTGCGCAGAGCCATTGGCCGCCCGCGCCTGTTCAATACTGGCCGCCATGGCGCCGATGTAGGACGCCTGCTGATAGTACTCGTTGATAAAATGCAGCGCCGGCGTCCAGCGCCAGGCCTTCAGCTCGTCGGCGACGGCATCAAACACCGAACCCGTGGTGGAGCCGGAATACTGCGGATACAGCGGCAACACGACCAGACGGGTCACGCCCTTGTCCCTCAATCGGCCCAGGGCGCTGGCGATGGACGGGTTACCGTAGCGCATGGCCAGCTCCACCTGGGCCGTTTCGCCCAGCTGATCCTGCAAGGCTGCCGCCTGCGCCACCGATACGGTTTGCAACGGCGAACCTGCTTCCGTCCAGACTTTTTCATACGCCCTGGCGCTGCGCGCCGGGCGAATATTCAGAATGACACCATACAGCGCCAGATTCCACAACCAGCGCGGCGCTTCCACCACCCGCGGGTCGGACAGGAATTCTTTCAGGTACTGGCGTAAGGCGCTTTTTGTCGGCGCATCGGGCGTTCCGAGGTTCACCAGCAAAACACCGCTGGCGTCATTATCCAGCGCCGGGTGAGGACTATAGCTCATTACGCTTTTTACCCCTGCCGGCAAGGTACAGAAAAGGCAACGCCAGCGGCCCGAAAGCAAAGCCGAGCACGGCCCAGATCACCGGGTTCCGGTTACGCCGTTCGGCCAGTCTGTGCAGCAGGATGGCAAAACCGGCACTGACCAGCAGGACAAACAGAAGGTAGTTCATGCAAGCAAGATTGCGAGGCCACAGGATTCGCGATCTTATCCGAATTGGAAACGAGATTCAGCAGAAACAGAAACGGGGCCAGCAGGCCCCGTTCCCAAAGGTCAGACTTCAACCTTGACCAGACTTAGAAGTCCATGCGCAGACCGATAGTGGTTGCACTGGAATCCTTCTCGTCCTTGTCGGCATTGGTGTCGCGATAGCCGACCCAGCCCTTGGTCATCTTGGAGAAGTTATACATGGCGCCAACAGCTGCATAGGAAGCGTCGCTGTTGTCGTCATCGCCAGAGAACTGACCCAGAGCCGGAATGATGGAGACCTTGCCGAAGTCCAGCTTGGCGCTGGCGTACAGGAACTGACCCGTACCATCGAAGCCACCGACTTCCACGTCTTCATACTGGGCCGTAATGGTAGCCGGGCCAGCCTTGAATTTGGCGCCAACTTTCCAGTTGTCGCCGTTATCTACAGGGTCCAGGTGGCCGAAGGAAGCAACGGCTTCAACATTCTTGCCGAAGTTCAGCTTGGCGCCCAACTGGTAGGAACCGTCAAGGCCGTCAGCTTCGGAAACCACATAGGCCGCGGTAATCTGAGCCGGACCCAGATTAGGCGTCTGGTAAACAACCAGATCGTTAATGAAGCCAGCATTACCCAGTGCAGAACCAGCCATGCCGCCGTTAAAACGACCTTGCAGGGAGGTTGTCACCCAGGGATCGTATTTTACGCCGCCGTGGGTCTTGTAAACGCCGTTGAAGCGGCCAAAACCGATCAGACCGAAGCCGCCTTTCAGGGCCACGAAAGAATCACGGCCGGTAAACGGAGAGCCTTTGGTTTTCGTTGCCGTAACAGTCGTGGAGCCATCGCTGGCAGCAACAACGTCAGTAACCGCGTCAAAACGGGCGTTATCATGGGGATCGTACTGGAATTCAGCCTTGGCAATACCGGTCAGGCCGTTGCCCAGATCTTCGGTAGCCAATACGCCAAGACGGCTGCGCGGGCCTTTATCCTGAGCCGGATCGCCCTGCAGGGTCTTGGTGTCCTTGCCGTTATCGATGGAACCGGTTTCAACAGAAGCCTTACCATAGACCTTTACATCTGCCTGAGCGGCGACAGGCGCGGCGATAACGCCGGCAATCGCCAGTGCAAGTATCTTTTTATTCATCATTCATATCCTCTATTTCATGTAGGAATGGATTACAAAATCTCTCGGCCGAACGCCCGATTTCTCGGGCGGGCGCCCGGCTGCCTGTGTTTGTAGCAAGAAACAGACGGGTGTGCAACATTTTTGCCACGAAAATGCAACATTTTTGCAAGACAGCCAATATTTATGTATCTTTTTTGCAACATTACACCGGATCTGCTTGGTCAGACAGCACAAAAAGACATTTTCCACCCATCCATCCCTGGACATAAAAAAGCCGGGCGATGCCCGGCTTTCTCGCGCAGCATTTGACCGGCTAGGATTTGACAGCATCAAGCCCGGCAAAGATAGCGTCGCGGATTTCGTCCACGTCACCAACGCCGTTGACCTTGATATACTTCAGGGAACCGGCGTCGGCCTCCTTGCTGTAGAAGTCGATCAATGGCTCGGTCTGGTCGTGATAGATTTTCAGACGTTCCTTTACGGTTTCTTCCTTGTCGTCATCACGCTGAATCAAGTCCTCGCCGGTGACGTCGTCCTTGCCTTCCACCCTGGGTGGATTGAACACGATATGATAGGTGCGACCGGAAGGCTGATGCACACGGCGACCGGACATGCGCTTGATGATTTCTTCATCCGGCACATCGATTTCGACCACGGCGTCGATGGCCACGCCGGCTTCTTTCAGAGCCTCGGCCTGGGGAATGGTGCGCGGGAAACCGTCGAACAGATAGCCATTGGCGCAATCGTCTTCCTTGATGCGCTCTTTCACCATGCCCATGATGATGTCGTCAGAAATCAGGCCGCCCTCGTCCATGATTTTCTTGGCCTGCTTGCCCAGCTCGGTGCCGGCCTTGACCTGCGCGCGCAGCATGTCGCCGGTGGAAATCTGCGGTATGCTGTAACGTTCCTTTATATAGTTGGCCTGTGTGCCCTTGCCGGCGCCGGGGCCGCCCAGTAGTATGACTCGCATGTTGTGTTCTCCTGAGATTTTCGGATGGATTTTCGCGCCCGCGAGTCTATCAGAAGCCCAACACAGATTCAGTGCGCCGCGGCGCTAGTTTTATTTATGGCCGGGTAAACGGCACTGAAATAACCGATGGAAGCCCGGATGTTTCATGAAGGATTCGGGTTAGTCCGGAAATTTCATGAAGGATTCGGGTTAGTCCCGCTTGCGCTGGCGCCCCCTGAAGCGCGCGATTTCCTGCGCGATCTGCTGGTAAGGCAGATCATTCAGACCGCCAAACCAGTTTTTCCCCGCGACTATCCAGGCGCGCACGTCGTTGTCCGGCAACGAGGGATCTCTGGACGGGTGCTGCATCAGCTCTTTCAGCCCTGTCAGTCCGCCGCACTGCAGGCGTAAATCCTTGCCATGGGGCAATGGCTGGTTCAGGTCATTCAGTTGCAGCACAAAGCGGGCGTTCTGCTTCAGCAGGTTCTTGAACAGCAGACAATCGGCCTGCGCAGCCTCCGTGCCGCAGCCCATGGCTTCGCGCACGGCGATATTGACCTTGTGCGCCTGGGAACAGGCCACACAGCGCGCCAGCATGGCTTTTTCGAACACGCAGGGTCGTGCGTTCAGATCCCTGTAGGCGACCCGGTATTCCTTTTCATCCATCGCAGTGGCCGTGGAAAGCCCGGTCTATTTCCTCGCGCAGTTCCCGGTAGTTCGCGGTCACGGGAAACTGCGGAAATTCAGCCACGATATTCTGTGGCGGCCGGAAAAAGATGCCCTTGTCCGCTTCACCCAGCATGGTGGTGTCGTTGTAGGAATCGCCCGCCGCCACGGTGCGGAAATTCAGTGACCTGAAGGCCTTCACCGCCGCCTGCTTGTGATTGGGCATGCGCAGCTTGTAGTTGCTGATATGACCGGCGCTGTCGGTTTCCAGTTCATGGCAGAACAGGGTCGGCCAGCCCAGTTGCTGCATGAGTGGTCTGGCGAATTCGACAAAAGTATCGGACAGGATGACCAGCTGGTATTCCGCCCGCAGGCCGTCAAGAAAATCCCTGGCGCCCTCCATCGGGCCCATTTCGGCGATGACTTCCTGAATCGCCGGCAGATCCAGATTGTGCTCGTCCAGTATGCGCAGGCGCTGCTGCATCAACACATCGTAATCGGGGATGTCACGCGTGGTGGCGCGCAATTCGGTGATGCCGGTGCGCTCGGCGAACTCGATCCATATTTCCGGCACCAGTACGCCTTCCATGTCCAGGCAAACGATTTCCACAGCAGTCTCCGCAGGTTAAAAAACGGCGGATTATACGGGGTTCGCGTGTTATTGGAAGACAGCCGCAAGACCGGCCGCAGAGCCGGTCGAACCCGGCTTTTACCCCACCAGTTCCTCGAAAAACGACTTGATCCGGTCGGTGAATGAGGATTCCTTCGGACTGTGGCGGGCGCCGTTGTCCTGCAGGGATTGATCCAGTTTTTTCAGCAGTTCTTTCTGCTCTTTGGTCAGATTCACCGGCGTTTCGACCGTAATCTTGCAATACAGGTCGCCGGTCTGGCCGTGACGCACATTGGTCACGCCCTTGCCGCGCAGGCGAAAGGTCTTGCCGGTCTGGGTTTCCGACGGAATCTTGAGGCTGGCGTGCCCATCCAGAGTCGGTACTTTCAGCTCACCGCCGAGGGCGACGGTGGCGTAGCTCACCGGCATTTCGCAGAACAGGTCGTCGCCCTCGCGCTGGAAAATGTCGTGTGGCAGAATATGCGCCTGTACATACAGATCGCCTGCCGGCGCGCCATTGGGCCCGGCCTCGCCCTCGCCATGCAGACGAATACGGTCGCCGTGATCAATACCCGCCGGAATTTTCACCGACAGGGTCTTGTGTTTCTGCACCCGGCCCTGGCCGTGGCATTGCTTGCAGGGGTTTTCGATGATCTGGCCGCGGCCGCGACATTGCGGG
>JALXFQ010000420.1 GCA_027067235.1 Gammaproteobacteria bacterium | reverse complement strand
GTCTCTTTCTATGGGGTTGCTGCCGTTTTCCGTGGCCCTGATACGACACGGAACCGGGTCGGGTCTTTTCTTTTCAATTTTCCATTTGCCTTTGGAGCTGGTCGAATCGCTGCCCAGATGCTGGTTTGGGTCGTAGGCATTGACCACCAGGATCGATGAACCCGAAGAGCCGGTTCCCTTGATTTTGAGTTTGTGTTTGTCTGATTTCCATTCGGCTTTGGTAATGGCGAAAGAATGATGGTGTCCCCCTTCTCCTCCCCCTTCGTCATCATCTGCCCTGGCTTGCAGGGCCGCGGCAGAGATAGACAGGCACAAAAGCATCTTTATCAGTGATGGACGGGGTAACGGACTGCGATAGGTCATGGCGTCACTTCTCCTTGGTTGCAGGTTCGGTATTTTTCCACCGTAAGGCCGTGACGCCTGGCAGGGCAGATCACGCTGTAAGTGGCGCCCCGTATGCCGCTGCGAGAGCGGATTCCAACGGGGCCTTCAGGTGTGCCCTGACATCATGTTATACCAGCGCATCAGCTTATTGCAATTGTCTCAATCTGGCGACATGTCGGGCTTGGTGAGGACGGCAGACGAAGCTGGCGGCTGGCGTTTGTTTGCGCTGTGTTATGGCATGGGCGGGTACATTGTGGAAAACTGGGTCTGCGGTAAAGCGTGCGGGCAGCGCAACAGAATCAGGGATTTTCAGGCTTTTAGTGCTTTATTCAGGGCCGTTTGTAGCTTTTATCTGATAAGTTGATATAGTTAACGCCCAAAAGATAGGCACGCTGCAAGCCATTACTTTAACTTTGGAGTGTAATTGGCTGTATTTAAGATGGAATGTCAGGGCGAGGCGTTGTATCTCTAGCTTTTGGGTAGAATGGATTTGACCAGATTACACCTGCCACACCTCTCTCATGCTGCTATATTGTCAAGGATGGATGTAAATTCAGTGTCCTTGACATTGTTTATAATATTTGTATATTAGATTATACTGAACATAAAAACCCGTTGGTATAACATGGTTGGTGATAAGTACGATGTCTTCTAGTTCCACAAGCTCTGTATCGGCCCCGCAAGGGAATTACCTGCTCAAGTTCGGGCTCAGCATGTTTACCGCGTTTGCATTGGCGGCTTGCGGCGGGCACGACAAGCAAAGCGAAGAAAAGGCGGACGACGCTGCTGGCCACAGGGTGGCTCACGCCGAAATGGCGCCACAGGAGTCGCAGAATTTTCAGATTGTACAGGTGCGGCTGGACAACAAGCCCGGCAGCGTGCCCCTGGGTGGCACCGTGGTGTCACGCAACGAAACAACCCTGAAAGCGCAAATGCCCGGTCGGGTCGTGTTTATTGCCGGTGAGGAAGGTACCAAACTGGAGCCGAACCAGGTGATCGTGGCGCTGGATGATGAGGGATTGCTGGCCAAACGCAAATCCGCGTTGGCCCAGCTGGATCGGGCGCTGTCTGCGGTGCGGGCGGCGCGCATTCAGTACACGGACACCATCTACAATGACGGTGTGCAGACTCGCGGTGGCATGGGCATGCCATCCATGTTCGACCACATGTTTACCAAGAATATCGGCGACATGATGGGCGTGGGCGATCCCGACATGGATCGCTATGCCCAGATTCAGGCAGCTAGGAGTGCCGCCGAGCAGGCGGATTCCGCCGTGGTTCAGGCGCAGGCGGCGCTGGATGAAATTGAAACCATGCTGCGGGACAAGCAGACCCTGTCCCCGGGAAATGTCGTCATACTCGAGAAATACATCGAGGTGGGTGATTCGGTGATGCCGGGTCAGCCGCTGGTCAAGGTGGGGGATGTCAGCAAACTGCAGGTCAGGGTTAATCTGCCTTCGGGCATGATCAAAGCCGTCAGGAAGGGCATGAAACTACCCGTGACTCTGGGCACCAGTGGCGCCACCATACAGGGCGAAGTGGAGCGCATCTATCCGTCGGCCGACCCGGTCAGTCATACCGTTACGGTAAAAATATCCATTCCGTCGGATGCGCCAGCAGCGCCGGGCATGTATGTGACGGTTTCCATCCCGGACTCCGGCAAGGGTGGCCGCGCGCTGCCTGTGATTCCGGCGCGGGCGGTGGTCTGGCGCGGGAGTCAGAGCGCCGTCTTTGTGTTGAACAAGGACAACCGTACCGAGATGCGCATGGTGCGGGTAGGCAAGAACCGCGGTGGTCTGGTCAAGGTGCTGTCGGGTTTGCGTCCCGGCGAGCGCATTATCGCCAATCCCACGCCGACCCTGACATCGGGCGTGCAAATCATGCAGGGTTCCCCTCCCGGCGGTCAGCGATCCTCGGCCGAGCCCGTGCGCAGACAATATGACAGGGCCAGATCCGAGAACGTTTCGTATTCCTATCGTCGCTCATACTAGGTGGGAGGGGATATGTCTGACCAGAAAAAGAATACGGGCGACAAGAAAGACAGGGGGCTGGAGCACGATCCAGGTCTGGCGGGGCGACTCGCCAAGGCCTTTATTGTTTCACCCCTGACATCCATCATCATGATGGCGTCTTTTGCCCTGGGTCTTCTTGGCCTGATGATTACCCCGCGCCAGGAAGATCCGCAAATCTCCGTGCCCATGGTGGATATTTTCGTGCAGTTTCCCGGGGCCTCCTCGGACCAGGTGGCGACCATGGCGGTGGAGCCGCTGGAACGGGTGATGAGCGAGATCGAAGGCGTGGAGCATGTCTATTCTTCTTCCATGCGCGGTCAGGCCATCGTTACCGTGGAGTTTGAAGTCGGCGAGGATATGGAGCCTGCTCTGGTGCGGCTGTATTCGAAGCTGGCGTCCAATCTGGATATCATGCCGCCGGGCGTGATGCAGCCGCTGGTCAAGCCCAAGGGTGTGGATGACGTGCCGGTGATGGCGGTGACCCTGTGGTCGAAGGAACTGGATGACGCCGCGTTGCACAAGCTGGCCGGCGATGTCTTGCAGCGGGTGGAGGAAATAGAGGAAACCGGGCCCGGCTTCATCGTTGGCGGCCGCAAGGAGCAGATACGGGTCAATATCGTACCGGCAAAGCTGGCCTCGTATGGCGTCACCCTGGACCAGATAGCAGGCGCGATCAAGTCT
The DNA here is from genome assembly GCA_027067235.1 of Gammaproteobacteria bacterium. Lineage (GTDB taxonomy): Bacteria > Pseudomonadota > Gammaproteobacteria > QOAV01 > QOAV01 > QOAV01. The sequence continues at coordinate 8,145 of JALXFQ010000420.1, read as the reverse complement.
GCCAATTCGGAAGCGACCGCCGGTGAATTCGAGCTCAGCGGGCGCAATTTCAAGGTGTATTCCGGACGTTTTCTGCAAAGCGCCGAGGATGTTTCCTCGCTGGTGGTGGGCATACATAATGGGTCGCCGGTCTATCTTGGCGAGGTTGCCGATGTATCCTACGGCCCCGAGGAAACGCACCGCATAGTCCGGCACTTCACCGGCCAGGCCCATGAACACGGGCCGGTGGCGAACGGCGAGCCGGCTGTCACCATCGCCGTGGCCAAAAAGAAAGGCACCAACGGTGTTGATGTGACGCGCGCCATCCGCGAAAAAGTCGAGCTGCTCAAGGGCTGGCTGATACCCGACAACGTCAATGTCACCTACACTCGCGACTATGGCAAGACCGCCCAGGATAAAGTCAACGAGCTGATCTTCAAACTGTTTGTCGCAACGGGCGCGGTCGTGCTGCTGATCCTGATTGCTCTGGGCCTGCGTCCGGCCATCGTTGCCGCCATCGTTATTCCCATCGTCATACTGTTTGCCGTATTCGGCGCCTGGGTCATGGGCATGACCATCGACCGGGTGAGCCTGTTCGCCATGATATTCTCCATCGGCATACTGGTGGATGACGCCGTGGTGGTGGTGGAAAACATCTACCGGCGCTGGCTGGCGGCGGGCAAAACCGATATCGCCACGGCGGTGGATGCGGTACGCGAAGTGGGCAACCCGACCATCATCGCCACCTTTACAGTGGTGGCGGCCCTGTTGCCGATGGCGGCAGTGCGCGGCATGATGGGGCCTTACATGGCGCCCATACCCAAGCTGGGCACGGTGGCGATGATTTTCTCCCTTTTCGCCGCATTCGTTTTTACACCCTGGCTGGTGTACAAGCTGCGTCCCACCATGAGAACGCTGCACCGGGCTGAAAAGCGCGAGCAGAAACAGCAGGAGAAACTGGGCCAGTGGTATGGCTCGCTGATTCGCTGGGTGCTGGGAAGCCGTATTATCAGCTGGCTGACTTTGCTGGGCATTCTGGTGCTCTTTGGCCTTTCCTGCTTCCTGTTCTATACCCAGGACGTCACGGTCAAGCTGATGCCGTATGACAACAAGCCTGAATTCAATGTGGTGATCGACCTGCCGGCTGGCACGGCGCTGACCGAAACCGCCAGTGTAACCAGCCAGCTGGTGGAAAAGCTGCGCCAGGGCGTACCTGAAATCGTCGATCTGCAGTCCAATGTCGGTACTGCCTCTCCCTACAATTTCAATGGTCTGGTGAGGCATTATTACCTGCGTCAGAATCCGTGGCAGGCGGATATACAGATCAAGCTGCTGCACAAGGAAGAGCGCGAGCGCACCAGTCACCAGATTGCTGTGGCCACGCGGGAAATGCTGACGCCCATAGCGCGCAAGCTGGGCGCCAAGATTGCGGTGGTGGAGATGCCGCCGGGGCCACCGGTGCTGCAGACTGTGGTGGCCGAAGTGTACGGGCCGACCCCCGGGATACGGCGTCAGGTGGCGCGGGATCTGGAGCAGGTGTTTGGTCAGGCCAGGAACATTGCGGATGAAAATACCCTGATGGAAGAACCTCATCCACAACTACGCTTTGTTGTGGACCGGGACAAGGCCATGCGCAAGGGTATCACCGAGGAAACCATCAACCGCACCCTGATGATGACCATGGGCGGCTTCAAGGTCAGCGACGTCAAGCTGGGCCGTTCGCTGGAACCGACCCATATCGTCATACAGGCGCCGCTGGAAGAACGGGCCATACCCAGCAATCTGAGCAATCTGCCCATTCCCACGCCCACCGGCGCCACCGTGCCCCTGCACGAACTGGGGCAGTTCATCGAGGTGGTGTCTGATCCCATCGTGTTTCACAAGGATCTGCGCTCCATGGAGTGGGTAACCGGCGAAGTGACCGGCCGGCTGGCCGCGCCCATCTACGCGCAGATGGAAGTGGGCGGGGCTGAATTGCTGTGGGGCATGATCAAGTGGCCAGGCCTGCTGAAAGATTATGTGGCGCCCGACGGGGTCAAGCTCAAGACTCGCTGGACGATCTCACCGCCGCCCAATGACTCCAGGTCAGTTGCCACCTGGGACGGGGAATGGCGTGTCACCTATATCACCTTCCGCGACATGGGCGTAGCCTTCATGGCCGCCATTTTGCTGATTTACATTCTGGTGGTGGTCGAGTTCAAGACGTTCCTGATACCGCTGATCATCATCAGTCCGATTCCGCTGACCCTGATCGGCATTGTGCCGGGGCACTGGATATGGGGCGCCGAATTCACCGCTACGTCCATGATCGGCTTCATCGCCCTGGCGGGCATCATCGTACGAAATTCCATCCTGCTGGTGGATTTCGCCAGGGAACAGATCGCCAATGGCGTGGATCCCATGGAAGCGGTGATCAAGGCCGGGCAGGTGAGGATGCGTCCTATCGTGTTGACGGCTGTCGCCCTGATGCTGGGCGTCAGTGTTATTCTCAGCGACCCCATTTTCCAGGGCATGGCGGTATCCCTGTTCTTTGGCGTATTTGTCGCCACTTTGCTGACGCTGATTGTCATTCCCATGGGTTGCATCTCCTGTGCTTCGGGTCTGTGTCCGAGGCCGACCAAACCCGGCAACGACGGCGAACCCGACGACGCGAATGGCGGCAAGCCTGCCGGGGCCGCCAAAAAAACCGTCAAGGTCAAACCGCTGGCTACCGGCTCGGGTGCGAAACCGCTGACTGGTGGCGCCAAGCCGCTGGCCAGCTCAGGCGGCGCCAAGCCACTCGGTGGTGGAGCCAAACCGCTGGCCAGCACCGGCAGCGAACCGCCCGCTTCCGCGGGGGCAAAACCACTGGGCGCCAAGCCACTGGCCGCTGCAGGTGGCGCCAAACCGCTAGTCCGTGGGGGCGCGAAACCGTTGTCAAAAGCCGGCGCCAAGCCCCTCAGCGGTGGCGCCAAACCGCTGGCGGCCAAAGGCGGCGCCAAACCACTGCGGAAAACAACGGCTGAGGCAAAACCGGCCGCTGCATCGAAAGCGGGAACAAGCTCCGCAAAAAAACCGGTTGCTGATGATTCCTCTTCGGGCGCTTCGTCAGCGCTGAAAACAGCCCCGGCCGCCAGGACGGCTGCCAGCAAACCGGCCCGGACCGCAACCGGGCAAACTGCGGCGAAAAAAGCGGGCGGCAAAAAATCGGCGGCATCCGCCAGCGCCAAACCGTCGGGTAAAAAACCGGCGGTGAAAAAACCGGCGACGAAAAAAGCGGCGACGAAAAAAGCGGCGACGAAAAAAGCGGCAGCGAAAAAGACCAGTGCGGCCAGGCCCGGCGCCGGCGCCAAAAAAGCCGGGGCTAAATCCACTGCCTCACGGAAACCGGCTGCAACCACGAAAAAGGCCGCTGGGAAAAAGGCCGCTGGAACGGACTCCGGAAGCGCCAGAGCAACCGGCAAAAAGCTTGTCCGGAAAGGTAAAAAGAGTAAAGTTTCGGCAAAACGCCGTGGCATTCGTTTGAAATCCGATATGTGAAGGAAAGACTGAATGAAGCAGGTGGAACACAAACGGGTCAGGTTGTTGCCAGGCTGCGGTTTCGGTGTTTGCGGCCGCGGCGCGGCGGGCAGGGGTGGTTTTGCCGGCAGCCATTGGCCTGGGGAGCGGTCGTCGTGCGGAGCAGGTTTCGAAGCACATATCCCGGCGGCAGAGTGTTGACCGGTGGTGTCATGCAAGTCAAATCAATCCGGCTGGCGTTCTGTCTGCTGCTGACCACAACGGCCGCGCCTGCCGCCCACGCGCTGACTTTTGGCGAACTGGCGGATAAGATGTCCGGGCAAGGCGCGGGCAGCCAGAACCCGGGTAGCCAGGACCCGCAGGAGCCGGATTACAGCAACGCGGCAAGCGTCAGTCGCTACAGTTGTCCCGCGCCCGGGCCAGGGAATACCCAGGCACCGCAGTATGATGCCCGGCCGGGAGCCTACCCCCGTGACTACAGCATGCCTGCGCCACGCTACGATCCCTATTTTGATCCCTATGTACCGCGTCCGTATTACGGCTACTATAACTTCAACGAACCGGGGTGGTCGCGCCGTCAGGCCGAACTTTGGTGGCTGCGCCGACGTTAGCGGCTGGCTGATTGTTTTGGCCTGATTTCCTACCCCGTTTGTTCCCGGCTTTCAGTCCGCGCATCGCCACGGATCACGCGCCAGCGCGCCGCATCGGGCAGCGCCAGAGCAGCCTGCGGAAAAATCGCAAATTTCTTACTCTTCATGTTTACAATATTATTAAGTAATAATATAATGATCCCGAATGGAGGGAATGCCCAGATGAAATTTACCCGAAAAATTATGCTGCAGACGCTCGCTGTCGTACTGGTTGGCAGCGCTGGCGCTGCCCAGGCAGAGGGCTGGGAGCGGGGCTGCGCCGCGCGTTATCTGCCACGCGAGCCTTACCGGGATTTAGGCCGTTACGCCTACGAAGAGTATGTTCCCGGGCGTTATGTGTCGTGGGCGGCCGACAGCTGGGTGGATCGCGGTGACAGGCGCAGCTACGAAAGCGATCCGCGCGCTTATGCCTATGACAGCCGTTATGCGCCGGATCCCTACGCACCAGACGGCGGCGCCTACGCCCGCTATCAGCCCCGGCGCGCAGAACCGGCAGCAGAAGATTACCGCTATGGCGAGCGCGTTGCGGCGTATGAGGATGAGATCCGCCCCGGCGACTATGTGCCGGTTTACCCGGCTCACGGTGATGCCCGTTATGGCGACGAATATGCCTATGTGGCGGCCGACAAATACCCGGTTTACCCCCGTGGCCGACGGGGAATGATTAAAAAACAGGCAGCTTATTTTCCCGACCGGGTTTACACTTCTCCACAAAGCGCTATAGTAGATAAACGCAGTTCGGCGCCTTACCGCGGGACGGGTGCCGCGTGGTCGGATAATGGAGGGTAATATCGGATCAGTTTCTCACGCATATTTTTCACGACACGGACAGTCCGTGGATAATACGCAGAAATGTCGGCTCTGCCGACGCAAGGCCAGAAGCAAGTGATTTTCGCTGCTTCTAAGTTTGACAACACGCAATCAAATACCTGTTGGAGGTGAAAAATGCGTAACACTAAAAAAATCATGATGGCGGCTTCGCTGCTGGGCATGTCTGCAATTGTAGCAGCTCCTTTTGCCAACGCTGGCGACTGGTGGGACGGAGACAACAGTGGCTGGGGCGACGGTTACGGCTCTGGCGACGGTTATGGCTCCGGCGATTTTGACGGTCGCGGTCGCGGTAACGGCCGTGGTCACGGTCGTGGCAAGGGCAGCTTCGGCATGAATGTCAACATGGATGCCGAGACCGATATGGACGCCGATACCGACTGGGAAGGCAACGGTCGTGGCAACGGCTACTACGCCGGTGACGCGTATACCCGTTATCAGGGCGACTACTACTCCAGCGACAACGATGGCTATTATGGCTATGGTCGTCGTGGTTATTACGGCCCTCGCTATGACTACCGTCCGGCTCCTCGCCGTCCGGCTCCGGCGCCTGCTGCTCAGGCTCCGGCTGCGCCCAAGGCAAAAGGCGAAGCTGGCTGCAAATAAAGTCAGTCAAAGGCTGGACCGCCATGCGATTCGGCCTGGATTCCTCCCCCCGGGATAACCCCGGGGAGGGGAGATTCGCCTTGTTCGCCGGGCACGGCTCGCCGGCGAAGACGAACGACTCGGTGACGAATACGATCCCATGAATACGGTCACACGCCTGGTTTCCCTTGGTTTGTTCTGCGCTGTTTTGCTGGTGCCTGCGATGTCTCGCGCCGACAGCTGGTGGAACAAGGACCAGTGGTTCGGCAACGGCCACCAGCGCGGATGGTTCGACAACTGGGGCCGCGGCAAACACCGTATTGATATGAATGCGGATGCCGACATATACATGGACATGGAAATGGACATGGATTATCGCTCCAGAGCGGATGCGGAAAATCGCGCCCGGGCTCGCAATCGTCAACAGTATTATCAGGATTATTCCGATTATTATCGCGCAGTTCCCAGGTCCTATTACCGGACCTATCCCCGCCGGTATTACCCGCAAAATTATCGATACCGTCGATAGTCATAACATGGGTTAAACCGTGGCGGACTAGTGGTAAGATTAAGCCCTTTATATTTGTAGAAAACACAAAAGGAGGGCGGGTTGTTGTGATTACCGTTATTGGAAGTCTCAAGGGAGGCACCGGCAAGAGCACGGTAGCCTTTAATCTGGCCGTCTGGCTGGCGGAACAGGGTACAAAGGTGCTGGCCCTGGATCTGGACCCGCAGAGAACCCTGAGCGATGTCTATGATATACGTACGGAAGAGGAAATCGAGCCGACGTTCGAGCTGATCAGCTCGAAAGGCGCTATTCCGAAGAGCTTTCCAAAGACAACGCGCAAGCAGGTACTGATTGATGTCGGCACTGCCAACATGAGAGGTTTCAGGGAAGCGCTCGCCATCGCTCACCGGATAGTTGTGCCGGTGCCGCCCAGTCAGGCGGATGTATGGTCTACGCAGCGGTTTCTGTCGATTATTGACGAAGCAACTGCGTCACGCAAGAAAAAGCCCGAAGTGCTGTGTTTCATCAATCGGGCAGACACGCACATCGGGGTCAGGGAGACGGATGAAGCCGAGCAGGCTTTGTTCCAGCTTGACGGCATCAGGCTGATTCCGGCGCGGCTGGGTCAGCGCACGATGTTCAGGCGTTCATTCAGTGAAGGATGCGCTGTTTACGAACTTGAACCATCGGGCAAGGCGGCAGCCGAGTTTAACAGACTGGCGAAAATTCTATATAAATGATCTGGCTATTCTGACATATATAGCCAGATGGCAGCTGTATATTTCAGGAGAAAGATAATGAAAAAACTTACTATGATGGCGCCGCTGGCGGCGGCTGTACTCATGACGACGCAACCGGTCATTTCGCAGGCGGACGAAGACTCATCCTTTGTCGATGCAGTGCGCAACAAGGTTCGCGCCATGTTTGACGAGAATGGCAACGCAACCACATCCCCGGCCCCTGTGGCAGGCGGCAAGCAGCAGGCCGCGCCGCCGGCGACGGCAGAAGCCGGGGCTGCCGCACCGGCGCCGGCGAAAACCGACAAGGTCATGACCTATGAGCAGGCGGTAAAATCCGGCAAGGCCAATGCCGGCGCCGCAGCTGACACAGCCGCTACTGCCGGGGCCAAGGCGGCCAGCAGCGCGACCGAAGCCGCGCAGGCGGCCAGCAAGACGGCGGAGCAAGCGTCCACGCCGGATTCGGATCACTGGAGCTGGAGCAACTGGGGCAAGAAGCCGGCCAGCAACGCAAAGGCGTCAGCAGACGCCAAAAGCGCCAGCATGCGCGCCGACATGGAGCAGAAAAGCCAACAGGTTCAGGCGGAGATGGATGCGCGCGCCAGGGCCGATCGCAAGATCCCGCAGGAAATGGCCGCCAGGCGTGAGCAGCAGCGCGCCGAGTCCCAGGCCAAGTATCAGCAGGAGAGGGCGCGTCGCGATGAGCAGATCAGGCAGATGCAGGCCCAGCGCGAGAAAACCCTTGCCGAAGAGAAGTCCAGGCGCGAAGCTCAGCGTGCGGAGCGTGCCAAAAAACTCAAGGCGCAGCGTGATGCCTATACCAAACAGCAAAACGCCTTCTATGCCGAGCGTAAGAAAGCCTATCAGGCGGAAATCGCCAAGCGCAAGCAAGCCATGAAGCAGCGTGCTCTACAGGAAAAACAGAAGCTGCAGGCGCAAATCAAGAAAGACCCGAAAAATCCCGTTTTGTACGGCAAACTGGGTCAGTTGCTGAGTTTCATGGGTGATCGTGACGGCGCCAGGAAGATGTACCAGGCATCGCGTCTTGTATCCAGGGAACGTTTTCTGGATCGGCGACTCCAAGCAGTAAAAGGGGAAATGGCGCGATGCACCCCTGATCAGCGCACCAAAGCCATGGCGGACCGGCTGGCAAAGGAGCTGGAGCAGACGCATACCCGTCTGCAGGCGCTCACCTCTGGTACCTGATCCGGCGGTTTCGGTTCGGCGCCGGGTCCCTGCGCAAGGCGGCGCTTGCGTAGCGGGTTCGGTCGCGCCAGACGATGGCTGGCTTCCGCGACAGGCCGGCAACGGTCAGGGACTGATGGGCTACGAGGCCCGGGAGAGAGTCGGTTTGATGAAA
>JALXFQ010000419.1 GCA_027067235.1 Gammaproteobacteria bacterium | reverse complement strand
AGTCTGATAAAAGCTGACTTGAAATGGGCAGACCTTGGGGATTGCCGCATCATTAACGCGAATCTAACCGAGGCAGACCTGTTTCATACCACCTTCGATGGGGGAACTCTGGATAAAAGCCGCTTTGCCAGGGCCAACATGTTTGGCACCAACATGAATGAAGTGCGCGCTCTGGGGGCGGATTTTACCCATGCCTACATGAAAGACGTGGCCATGGAGGAGGGCAATTTCGGCGATGCGAATTTTACTAACGCCTTCATGCAGCGAGCAGTCCTGATCGACAGCCGTCTGGTGGGCGCGAATCTGCATCAAACGGTCCTTACCGGCGCGGCGCTGGAAGGCGCCGATCTTTCCCGCGCCCGGATAACCCATGTTCTGCTGAACGGCGCGCATCTGGAACAGGCGACCCTGGTGGATGCCGATGTCAGCCAGACCCAATGGACAAACAGTATTCTGGGTGATGCCGATTTTACCAATGTGAAAAACCCGTCGCCGGACCTGAAAAAACAACTGGCGGCACGGGAACACTGATCCGGCCCGCCACACTCTGGTCTTGTCCTGGATCAATTCCCCCTGGCAAAAAATCTGATTGAATCGCGGCCTTGTCATTCATTTGTCAACGTGTTTCATTGTCGTCACTCAAACAAAGAACAATAAAGGGGAAAACATGGCAGAACCCAGTGTAGAAGTCTTTCATGGAAAAACGCTAGGCAACCGTATTGCAACTTATCTGGCGGCAGTGCGTCCGGCCTTTCTCAGCGCATCTGTATTACCCGTACTGGTAGGCATTGCCTGGGCGTGGCGCACCGCCGCCGGCAGTGTTTCATTGCCGCTGGCCCTGCTGGCTGTTCTGAGTATCGTGCTGATTCATGCCGGGGCGAATGTCATTAATGACTATTTCGACGCCCGCAACGGTTCCGATGCGGTGAATGTTTCCCGCGTTTTCCCGTTTACCGGCGGCAGCCGCTTCATCCAGAACAAGGTGTTGAGCGAGGCCGAAACCGGCCGCTACGGTGCCGCCTTGCTGGCAGCGGGCGCATTGCTTGGCCTGTTCCTGGTAAGCCAGGGCGGCTGGCTGCTGTTGCTGATCGGTCTGATCGGTGGTCTGGTCGCCATATTCTATTCAGCGCCGCCTTGTCTGGCCTGCAGGGGGCTGGGCGATATTGCCATTGCGCTGGACTTTGGCTTGTTGCCCGTAGCCGGAACAGTGCTTTTGCTGAGCGGTAATATCCCGGCGCAGGCCTGGTGGCTGGGCGGTATCGTCGGTGTCTATGTGGCGGCGATATTGTGGGTAAACTCGATACCGGATATTGATGCCGACCGGCAGGCCGGCAAACTGACCCTGCCAGCCCGGTTCGGCGCGCAAAAAGCAGCCTGGCTGCTGGCGGGATTTTTTGCCGCCGGTTCTGCGCTGATTTTGCTTGCGCCGCTGCCGCAAGGTTCCAGGCTGGCTCTGCTGGGGATCGTTCCCGCTGCCATGGCGGTGAAAAATGCGTTGCAGGGCAAACTCGCCGACGCCATCCCGCTGACTCTCATGACCCATGCCCTGGTCAGCGTCAGTCTGATTGTCGGGCTGGTCTGGCTGTAGCCGGCGGTTGCAATCAGTTTTTCTTGATCATGCGGTACAGGCTTCGTTCGCTGATACCCATGATTTTCGCGACAGTGGCGCGGTGGCCATTGTATTTGTCCAGCAGCATGTTCATGTAGTTGCGGCTCAGCTCGGCCAGAGAAGGCTCATGCTCGAACTGCAGGGCGACTTCGGACTGTGGTGTGTTTTCGCAGGTAAAGGTCAGGTGACGCGGGGAGATTTCCTTGTCGTCCTGGGACAGAATGATGGCGCGCTCGATAACGTTCTTCAGTTCCCTGATATTGCCCGGCCAGTTGTAGCTTATCAAAGCCTGCATGGCGGCGTCGGAAATGCGCAGATTGATGCGTCGGGAAAAGCTGTGGTTGGCAATAAAATGCCTGGCCAGAGCCGGTATGTCCTCGCGTCTTTCCCGTAGCGGTGGGATCTCGATGGTAAAGGCGTTCAGGCGGTAGAACAGATCCGGCCGGAACTGGCCATCCTGACTGTGCTGTTCCAGGTTGCGGTTGGTGGCGGCGATGATGCGTACATTGGCCTTCATGTCCTTGGTGCCACCGACCCGTCGATAGGTGCCGGTTTCCAGCACGCGCAGCAGCTTGGCCTGGGCCGGCGGGTCGATTTCACCGATCTCGTCGAGGAACAGCGTGCCGCTTTCGGCACCTTCGATGAGGCCTTTTTTCTGGCGCTCCGCGCCGGTAAAGGCGCCGCGTTCATAGCCGAACAGTTCTGATTCGAACAGGCTCTCCTGTATGGTGCAGCAGTCCACCGCCACATAGTTGCGATGGGCGCGCTGGCTGTGCTGGTGTATGGCCTTGGCCACCAGTTCCTTGCCGACGCCGGACTCGCCCTGCACCAGCACGGTCATATCGCTGGGCGCCACCGCTTCAATCAGGCGTTTGACTTGCGCCAGGGCGGGACTTTCGCCCACCATATAGGCGTCGCTTTTCGATGCCTGCAGGGTTTTCTGAAACTGGTGATCCTTGCGGATGGAGGCGTTTTCCAGAGCGCGACTGATGACCAGGTCCAGTTCTTCAAAATTGACCGGCTTGACCAGATAATCCTCGGCCCCCGCCTGCATGGCGTCCACTGCGCTTTGTACCGAGCCATAGGCTGTGAGTATGATGACCGGCTGGCTCCATTGTTCGGTCTTGACCAGTTCGATGCCGTCGGCGTCAGGCAGGCGCACATCAAGTATGACCAGATCCGGTTCATGCGCCTCCAGCCATTGTTTGGCTTCTTTCCAGTTGTATACACTGGCGGTTTCGTAGCCTGCGTCGGCCAGATGGTCGAGCAACAGCCGGTTGAAAACCTTGTCGTCTTCGATGACCAGGATATCGCGTTTTATCATAAAGCCACCTCGCTGACTTCGTGATCGGTGTCTGGTAGTTCTACAGTAAAGTGTGCGCCCTTGCCGGGCGTGCTTTCCACATGCAACCTGCCGTCATAGCGCTCGACGATGGTCTTGCAGATGGTTAGGCCCAGCCCGGTGCCTTTTTCCTCGACGGCGCGATGCGAGAAGAAAGGGTCGAATATGTGCGGTAAATCATCGGCGGTAATGCCTGCGCCATTGTCGATGAAATGAATTTTCACCCGCCCGCCGGATTTTTCCGAGCGAATAAGAATGGCGCCGCCATCCGGCATGGCGTGCAGCGCATTCTGTATCATGTTGAGTACCACAATACGGATTTCGCTGTCGGTAATGATCACCCGTGGATCGGCACTATCCAGTTGCAATTCGATGCTGATGCCGCCCTGACTCGCCTCCCATTGCAGTAACGATGCGGTTTCTTTAATGGCCTGGTTGATTCTTACCGGCTGCGGTATGTCGGTGGCGGAGGCGCTCAGTTTCAGCAGGCGGGCGGTAATGTCGATGCAGCGGTCGATTTCATGGTCCACCAGGCCCAGGTATTCGCGCACCTGGCCCTTGTCGCAGTTATCCCCCGACAGGGATCGCAGGGTGGCGTGCAGCGCCAGGCGAATGGAACCCAGCGGATTATGAATTTCGTGTGCGACGCCGGCGGCCAGCTGGCCGATGGCGGACAGCTTCAGCTCATGGGAAAGCTGAATTTCCTTTTGCAGGTCGCGTATGGATTCGACGATCATCCATTTTTTCTCGCCCTTGTGCATGTAGAACAGCGGCGCGGCATAGATTTCGGTGCTGATACTGCCACCATTGTGGTCGAACAGCGTCTGAATACTTTTGTGACTGGCATGTTGCTGGTGCCGGATTTCGTGCAATGGACAGG
>JALXFQ010000418.1 GCA_027067235.1 Gammaproteobacteria bacterium | reverse complement strand
CATCAGCGCCGGGGTGCAATCGGTATTCGACGACATGTTCGGCGCTGACCAGGGACCCGGCGACAGCCGGGAACAGGGCCAATATGCGGGCGTCTGGCTGGAGTCGCTGGATCCGGAAGAAATGGACGCTGTACTGCGCGCGGCCGGCTATAGCGAACCCGAGGCGGTACGGCAACTGCTGGCGGGCCTGAAATCGGGCCGCGCCTGGTCGGCTTTTTCGGCGCCGGCAAAAGACCGCATGGACCGGCTGATGCCGCGCATTCTCGAGCTTTGCGGCAGCACGCCGCATCCCCAGACCACGCTGCAACGACTGGTACAGATTCTCGAATCCATTGGTCAGCGCGCCAGCTATATCGCCCTGCTGGCGGAAAATCCGTCAGTGCTGGAACAACTGGCGCAGTTGTCCTCGGCCAGCGCCTGGATCGCCAGCTGGATTGCGCGTCACCCGGTACTGCTGGATGAGCTGTTTGATCCGCGCCTGCTGTCTGGCGATTTTGATGAGGCTGCGGCGCGAGACGAATTGCGCCAGCTGCTGACGCGCCTACCGCAGGATGATCTGGAAGGCCAGATGAACGCACTGCGCGAATTTCGTCACGCCCAGGTACTGCGCGTGGCGGCGGCCGACGTCAGCGTCAATCCGGGCGATCGGGAAATCAGCCGCCGCCTGTGCCTGATCGCCAGCATCTGCCTGCAGTCCTGCGCCGATATCGCCTGGGCGGAGCTGGTGCGCAAACACGGTGAACCGGGCAGCATGCAGGCTGGCGCTGGCAGGGGATTCATTATCGTCGGTTACGGCAAACTGGGCAGCCGCGAGATGGGTTATACCTCGGACCTGGATCTGGTTTATATTCATCGTCAGGTGGCACCGACCAGCATGACGCAGGGCGAGCGCAGCATTGCCGATGTGGCGTTCTATCAGCGACTGGCGCAGAAAATCACGCGCCTGGCAACCCTGCGCACCCATGCCGGCAGATTATACGAAGTGGATGTGCGCTTGCGGCCCAACGGCCTGTCGGGTGCATCGGCCAGCGGCCTGCAGAGCTGGGCCGACTATCAGCGCGACAAAGCCTGGGTGTGGGAGCATCAGGCGCTGGTGCGGGCGCGGGCGGTGGCGGGGGATGTCCGGCTGGCCGCTGATTTCGCCCGCCGCCGCGCCGAGATCATTCGCCTGCCGCGGGCGGCGCCGGAACTGAAAAACGCGATACTGGAAATGCGTGAAAAAATGCGGCGGGAAAAACCGGGTCCGGCCGATGCGTTCGACATCAAGGCTTCCCGCGGTGGTATGGTGGATATCGACTTTCTGGTCCAGTATCTGGTATTGCTCCATGCCGCCCACGTCCCGTCACTGGCGGATACAACGGAGACGCTGATCCTGCTGGAAAGGCTTGCTCAATCTGGCACGCTGGATTCCGCGGATGCGCAAAAGCTTTCGGCGGCGTGGTCGCGGTATCTGCAGACCGAGCACCGCAAGAAATTGATGGAGCAGGTATCGGTGGTGGACAATGCAGAATTCCGGCGCTGCCGCGATGACGTCCGCCAGTTATGGGAGAGAGTGTTCCATGCTTAGGAACAAGAATGCCAGATTGCTGGAAAGTCTGGTCACCGCGGTCATGGTGTTTGATGACGATCTGGAGCTGCTGTCACTGAATGGCTCCGCCGAGCGACTGTTTGCCACCAGCGCACGTATGCTGCTGGGACTGGGTGCGGCGGAAATCTTTGTTCACAACAGCAACTGCGTGAGCCTGCTGCAACGGGCGCTGCAGGAAGGTCATCCCTATTCCGATCATGAACTGGAGCTTTACGTCGGGCCACATGCGTCTGTGCATACGGTCATTTTTACGGTCTCGCCGATACGCCTGACCAACAACCTGCAGCAGCTACTGGTGGAGATTTTTCCGCTGGACCGGGCGCGCTGGCTGGCGCGAGAGGAAATTCGTCTCGATCAGCACCATGTGACGCAACAGGTGGTGCGTGGTCTGGCGCACGAGATCAAAAACCCGCTGGGTGGTCTGCGCGGCGCGGCGCAGCTGCTGCAACGGCGCCTGGATGACGAAAAGCTGAAAGAATACACGCGCGTGATCGTGCGCGAGTCCGACCGTCTGCGCGCCCTGGTGGACCGCATGCGCGGGCCGCTGACCCGGGCCCACAAGGAAGATACCAACATACACGAAGTGCTGGAGCATGTGCGGCAACTGGTAAGCGTGGAGCTGCCCGGCTATATCCGCATCAATACCGAGTACGATGTGAGCTTGCCGAATATCAGCATCGACCGGGACATGATGACGCAGGCGGTGCTGAACATCGTGCGCAATGCGGCCAACGCAGTACTGGAAAATGGCAGTAACGGCGCCGGCGGCGAGATCATCCTGCGTACGCGCGCGGCGCGGCAGATAGTGATCGGCCAGAAACGCCACCGGGTGCTGCTCAGAATAGAGGTGCAGGATAACGGCCCCGGCATTCCCGAGGAACTGCAGGAAACCATCTTCTATCCCATGGTCACGGGCAGGGCGGAGGGCACTGGCATGGGTCTTGCTATCGTAAATGACATTATCAATCAACATGGCGGCTTGATCGAATTTGAAAGCGAGCCGGGCAAGACACTGTTCAAGCTGTTGCTGCCGCTTTGAGATCGTAACGGACGAACTACTATGGGAAAGAAACCGACAGTCTGGGTCGTCGATGACGATGAATCCATCCGCTGGGTACTGCAACAGGCGCTGAACGAAGAAGGCTACGCTGTTTCGGCATTTGCCGAAGCCTCCGGCCTGCCCGACCTGCTGAAAAAGGGCAAACCGGACGTGCTGATTACGGATATACGCATGCCCGGCCTGTCAGGACTGGATCTGCTGGGCCGGATTCAGCAGCATTGTCCGGAGTTGCCGGTTATCGTGATGACTGCCTACTCTGATCTGGACAGCGCTGTCTCCGCCTATTCCAGCGGGGCGTTTGAATACCTGCCCAAGCCGTTCGATATCGACGAGGCGCTGAGCCTGGTGGAGCGGGCGTTGGCGCAAAAGGCCAGGAAGCCGGAAACCATCGCCTCCGGGCAAGGCGGCTCCGGCCAGATCATGATCGGTGAAGCGCCGGCCATGCAGGAAGTATTCCGCGCCATCGGCCGCCTGTCCCGGGCCAGCCTCAATGTGCTGATTATTGGTGAATCCGGTACTGGCAAGGAACTGGTCGCCCGTGCCCTGCATCAACACAGCACCCGCGCGGATCAGCCCTTTGTTGCCATCAATACTGCCGCAATTCCGGCTGATTTGCTGGAATCCGAGCTGTTTGGACACGAAAAAGGCGCTTTTACCGGGGCAGCGGCCCAGCGCGCCGGGCGTTTCGAGCAGGCCAATGGCGGCACCCTGTTTCTGGATGAAATCGGCGAAATGCCGGCCGAGTTGCAGACGCGCCTGTTGCGGGTGCTGGCGGAAGGCAGCTTTTTCCGCGTCGGCGGGCGAAGTCAGGTATCGGTGGACGTGCGCATTGTCGCCGCCACCAACCGCGATCTGGAGCAACGGGTGGCGCAGGGCAAGTTCCGCGAGGATCTGTATCACCGCCTCAATGTGGTGCGCATCGATGTGCCGCCTTTGCGCGAACGCCGTGAAGATATTCCGGCGCTGGCGAATTTCTTCCTGCAGCGGGCGGCACGCGAGCTGAATCTGGACGACAAGAAGCTCGCTACCGAAACTTTGCAGGCCATGCAGTCGTTCCACTGGTCTGGCAATGTCCGGCAATTGCAGAACATCTGTAACTGGCTGATGGTCATGGCGCCGGGTCAGGTTATCGGGCTGAAGGATTTGCCGCCGGAACTGCGCGAAGAGCAGGGCGCGGCCGCAGCCAG
>JALXFQ010000417.1 GCA_027067235.1 Gammaproteobacteria bacterium | reverse complement strand
ACGCGGTGAATGTGGATCTGAAAAGTTTTACCAACGAGTTTTACAAAAAGCTCTGCGCCGGCGAGCTGGAGCCGGTGCTGGATACGCTGAAATATATCAGACACGAAACCGACGCATGGCTGGAGATCACCACGCTGATCATTCCGCACAACAACGACAGCGACAAGGAACTGGACGCCATGACCCACTGGATCATGGACAACCTGGGGCCGGATGTGCCGCTGCACTTCAGCGCCTTCCACCCTGACTGGAAGATGGCCGACATTCCGGCAACCTCGCCGGAAATGCTGCGCCGGGCGCGGGAAATCGCCATGAAAAATGGTCTGCATTATGTCTACACCGGCAACGTGCATAATGCTGAAGGCGATACCACGTTTTGCCATCAATGCGGCGCGGCGCTGATCAAGCGGGACTGGTACACGATGCTGGAATGGAATCTGGACGAACACGGCTGTTGCAGGGAATGCGGCACAGCCTGCGCCGGTGTGTTCGACGCCAGACCCGGTGACTGGGGCGCGAAGCGGCTGGCGGTACCGATTTCACAGTTTGCGGCTTGATGGCCGACATTCTGAAAAAACTGCGCGGCGGCGACCGCCGTTCCATTGGTCAGGCAGATCAGGTGGTCGAGGAAGTGCTGGCGAATACCACTCTGTTTGAGCCGGTGTTTCAGGGCATGACGCACGAAGACCCGGTTGTGCGCATGCGCGCATCGGACGTTATTGAAAAAGTAACGCGCGTCCGCCCGGAACTGCTGGCCGGATTCTGTAGCCGGGTTATTGACTTGCTGAAAACAGGCCAGCAGCAGGAAGTCTGCTGGCATCTGGCGCAGATCGCCCCGCGCCTGGCCTGCCAGCCGCAGGAACGCTCGCGCCTGCTGGATCTGTTGAAAGGGCTGCTTTCCCACAAAAGCAAAATCGTTCAGGTCTCCGCTATGGAGGCATTGACTGCATTAGCGGAAGAAACGCCAGCGCTGACCGGCGAGGTCATTCGGCTTGTCGAGGCGCAAATGGCGTCGGGCGCGCCTTCCGTCACAGCGCGCGGTCGCAAGTTGCTACAGCGATTGCGCGAGTGAGAGCCTCAGCCGTGCGCCACCAGCAAATAAATCACCAGCAGGAAGATAGCGACCATGGTGCTGGTCTCCACCCAGTTGACCTTGCCGTCGTCCTGCACCGCCTTCCATAACACCAGCATGGACGGGAAACCCAGCAGAATGGCGCTGGTGGTGTGTATATCGATAGGAATGACGCCATCGACGCCGTCAGTGGCGGGGATGACGCCGGTCTGGGTGAAGGCCGCCAGCAAAATCATGGCGATGGGCAGCACCAGAAAGGGCACCTGGGTGATGGCGCCCGAGGCGTTGGCCATGGCGATATTGTATTTTTTCTGGAAATGCGCGGTGCCGATCATGATAAATGCTCCCGCCGCTGAAAACACGCTGAGGATGATCGCGCCGAACATTTCGGAATAGCCCGCCTGCTCCAGTTCGTGCACCAGTATGCCCGCAAATTCGCCCACGGCGTGACCACCTATGACCGATACGGCCAGCCCGGCGATGCCAAAGGCGGCGATGGCGCTCCAGCTCATCTGGCGGGTGCCAGCTGCGCCGTTTACCGGCACATCTTCCACCGATTCAGGCTGGTGTTGTCCGGAAAAGCGCTTGACCAGACGGGTGACGGCAACCACCTGAATAATCAGCAGAATCGCGCCGAAGACATACAGATCAGTAGTGTTCAGCGAGGGATTGGAGCTGCCGCGCACGGCGAAAGCCTTCATCAGCAGCATGATGACGCCAAGGCTGAAAAACACCCCGGCGGCCGCGGCGTAGAGGTCGGTGCTCAGACCCACCAGCGGCTTCGGCAGATGCGCATTGCCCTCCACATCACGCGGCAACGCGCCACAATACAGCCCGAACGCGGCAGCGCCCACGTGCAGGGTCAGCACGGTGACAATAAAACCGATGCGCGGCGTCGCCATGAGCACGAAGGCCAGCATCACCAGCTCGGGAATATTGCTGGACAGACCCGCCATGGTGCCCGCCACGAACGAGTTCATTTGCTTGCGCCGGGCATAGCCGTCCACCGCCTTGATCATCATCTCCGACGAGGCGAAAACGACGATCAGACCGCCAACGCCGAGCAGCAACGCCAGCAACCAGCCGTGTGATTTGACAACAAATGTAGCAATGGCAATCAGCGCCAGGCCGCCGATCAGCAGCCACAACCACTGCCGGCTTTCATGTGAATTTTCCGACATGAGTTCGACTCCCTTTATTTTAACTGATGAGTAGCCCGAAGTTGGTCCAGGCCATCGACGCTGACCTCCAGATCATGAACAAGGCCGTCCCTGAGGCCATATACCCAGCCATGCACTGTCAGATCCATACCGGATTTCCAGGCATTCTGCACGATGGTGGTATGGCAGACATTGGCCACCTGCTCGACCACGTTTTTCTCGCACAGCAGCGAACAGCGTTTTTCCGGATCAGGTTCACGCTCGATTTCGTCTTCGTAATAGCGGTGTACGTCCTTGATATGGCGCAGCCAGTTGTCGATAAGGCCATGCTCGGTATTTTCCAGCGCCGCCCTGATGCCGCCGCAGCCGTAGTGGCCGCAGATGATGACATGCTTCACCCTGAGTATTTCCACCGCGTACTGCAACACCGAGAGACAGTTCAGATCGGTATGCACCACCACGTTGGCAATATTGCGATGGACGAAAATCTCACCGGGCAGCAAACCGACTATTTCATTGGCGGGAACGCGGCTGTCGGAGCAACCAATCCACAGGTAGTCAGGCGATTGCTGGACGGCCAGACGGGGAAAGAAATCCGGTGTCTGGCGGGTCAGTTCCTGCGCCCAGACCCTGTTGTTGTCTAGCAGTTGTTTGATCGATGACATGGCATTTTGCCTGGCGGCTGTCAGACAGCAGGTTGTGGGAGCTTACCATCCACCAGGAACTGTTCCAGCGGATAATGGAAATAACGCTGTTCGCGCGAAATCGAATAGCGAAAGGAAAAGGAGACAGCATCTGCGCTGGTCTCGCACAACCAGTTCTGCTGGCTGGTGGGTTTGCGGGAAGACAGGGCCCGCGGCTCGAACAGGGCTATATTCAGGCCTGCCTTGCGATCTCGCGCCGAGCGGTAGGTAAACGCCAGTATGCCCGCCTCGCGCATGGCGCTACCCAAAGACTGGGTTGCAGAATAACTGGCGGGATCACGCAGACGGGTTTCGAATTGCTGGCAAGGCGGCTGTTCCAGTCGCAGACCTTTTTCCGTGTTGCAGGAAGCAGAAAACACGGTGTGCTGGGTAACCAGCTTGTGGCCCGGCGGGGTACGCATGCCGTGCCAGAAAAGCAGCCGATAATAGGCGGTTTCCGCGAATGCCGTACGTTTTTGCAGTGCGCCATATAACAGGCTGGGTTCATGTCGAGCGCCAAAACGGGAACCGTGGCGCAGTGGCGGGTAGCGAAACGGCGTCGCCAGCAGATAGTGCAGTTTTTCTGTACCTGCTCGCAAAGCCGGCTTGGTCTGCTCCAGCATCTGCTCCAGCGCATTCTGCTCGCGCAAGTCATCCACCAGACTGTTGGTCGCCACCTGTTCCTGACTTTCCACTACCCGGTAAAAGGATCGTCGCAAACGAACCGGTTCCAGCGCCGGCGCGCAAGCGGCCCACAGCTCGCTCAAAGCCTGCCCCGCATGGCGTCCAGATATTCCAGCACTCGATTCAAACCCTGTACTGTCTTCATTTGCTCGGCGGGAATGCCGCCAGTGTGAAGATTGCCGGTTCTGACCCAGTGCCTGATATCTTCCGGCTTGCCGCCCATAAGCACATACAGGTCGCGGTACA
>JALXFQ010000416.1 GCA_027067235.1 Gammaproteobacteria bacterium | reverse complement strand
CCTTGATGCGTATCTTGCGCGCGTCCCAGGGTCCCTGGTCCAGCTTGATCTGTTTCGGGCGGTCGCCTTCCAGCCATTGTTCAATGCCGAGAAAAGCCTCTGTCCAGACGGTTTGCGGGCAGGCGTAGCCACACCACAGACGGCCAGCCAGCGCGGTAAAGAAAAACAGCGAAAAAGCAGCAATGCCCAGCAGGAAAGTCAGGTACAGCAGATCCTGCGGCCACAGGGTCAGTCCGAATATGTGGAATTGCCGGTGGGGAAGGTCCAGCAACACGGCCTGTTGTCCATCCCAGCGCAGCCAGGGCGTAATATAGTAGATGCCCAGCAGGGTCCACATGGCCATTTTTCGGAGTTTGGCAAAAGTTCCGTGGGCAATACGCGGATAGATTTTTTTGTGTTTCTGGTATAGCGATGTTGACGTGCGTTTTTTTGCGTCTGGCGTGGCGTCCTGGCTCATTGCTTGGTTCTCGTAATGTCTGGGCCCGATGCAGTCTCAGCTTGGGGCGACTGTTGTGATCGGGGTAGTATATCACATTTTACTAATATACATAGAGTTTATCCACAATCCGGGCGCCGTCAAATGATAAAGCGCAATCCGCTGCGGCAGGGTGTTTCCCCCCGGAAACCGGCGGCAGGCACAAAAAAAGAGGCGCCGCTGGCGCCTCTTTTTGCCGGCGTGCAACGCCAGCAGTGAAACATCGGACCCTTATTGCTGAGGGTGAGACAGGCTGTAGATATAGGCTGCCAGCAGATGCACCTTGTCTTCGCCAAGGAAGTCCTTGTGTGCAGGCATGACGCCATTGCGCCCGTCGGCTATTGTCTTTTTCAAGGTATGGCGCGATCCACCATAGAGCCAGGTACCGTCCGTCAGGTTGGGTGCGCCCATGGCCACGTTGCCCTTGCCGTCAGCCCCGTGACAGGCTGCGCAGATGGTTTTGAACTTGGCCTCGCCGGCTGCCGCCTTTTCGGGGTCGGCCTGGTGTCCGGAAAGTTGCCGTACGTACTCGACAACATTGTCCAGATCGGGACCTTTGAGCATGGCTTTCCATGAGGGCATGGTGCCTTTGCGGCCGTTGGCGATGGTCTGTTTGATCTGGGCAGGGTCCCCGCCCCACAGCCAGTCGTTGTCAGTCAGATTGGGGAAGCCCTGCTGACCGCGGGCGTCGGAACCGTGGCAAACCGTGCAATAGGTCTGGAACAGTCGCTGGCCGGTTTTCATGGCCTCCTTGTTTCCCGCCAGAGTGATCAGATCCTGCTGCGCGTATTTTTTGTACAGCGGATCATATTTGGCGGCAGCCTGTTGCATTTCCTGCTCGTACTGGCCATGAGAGGTCCAGCCCAGCACGCCCTTGAATGCCCCCAGCCCCGGGTACAGTATCAGGTAGCCAATGGCGAAAATGATGGTGAAATAGAACATGTACAACCACCAGCTCGGCAACGGGCTGTTGAGCTCTTCCAGGTCCTCGTCCCAGACGTGGCCGGTAGCTTTGATTTCTTTCCCCTGTTTTGCGTCAACATTGGCCATCATGTTGGAGCGCAACAGAATGAGGACGAAAAGGATTCCGCCCACTGTTCCGGCCATGATGAACAGGCTCCAGAAACTACTTGTAAAATCAGACATTTTTATTCTCCTGAAGAGGAATTTTGTTCGCTACGGGGCTGGTCGTCATCCAGAGGCAGGCGCGCTGCTTCCTCGAAGTCCTTTTTTCTGCGTCCGCTCCAGGCCCAGGCAACAATGCCCACGAAGAGGACGAAGACGACAACAGTCCATACCGAATCGATAATACTCATATCCACGCTAGGTCCCGGCTTAGCGCACCGTTTTGATGGCTGTGCCCAGGCCCTGCAGATAGGCGATAAGCGCATCCTGCTCGGTTTTGCCTTCCAGCTCCTTGGGAGCTTTCTGGATATCAGCATCACTGTAGGTTTCACAGGTCTTGCAGCCGAACGGCACGACTATATTCATGGTGCGCATCTTGGCCTGGATGTCTTTTCCGGTACCTTCCAGAACCGGCGTTCTGGCCAGCCAGGGATAACCGGGCATGACCGACTCGGGAACCACATCGCGAGGATTGTTCAGATGCACTTTATGCCATTTGTCGGAGTAGCGGCCGCCAACCCGGGCCAGATCCGGCCCGGTGCGCTTGGAACCCCACTGGAACGGGTGGTCATAAACGAATTCACCGGCAACCGAGTAGTGGCCATAGCGCTCTGTCTCGGCCCGGAACGGGCGAATCATCTGCGAATGACACAAATAGCAGCCTTCCCGTATATAGACATCCCGCCCGGCGAGCCGCAGAGCACTGTACTTGTGCAGGCCTTCCACCGGTTCGGTCGTCGAGTGCTGGAAAAACAGCGGTACGATCTGCACCAGTCCGCCGATTGCTACCGTTACCAGGGTCGCGACAATCAGCAGACCGACGTTCTTTTCAATTTTATCCTGTAATGACATTTTTCTGCCTCCCGATTAATGAGCCGGCGCCAGAACCGGCGCGTCGACAGGCTTGGCGCCTTTGACCGTTCTGAAGATATTGTAGGCCATGACCAGCATGCCGGTGAGGAATACCGCGCCACCCAGGGTGCGAATCGCATAGTACGGGTGCATGGCCTGTACGCTTTCCACAAAACTGTAGGTCAGCGTGCCGTCGGCGTTGACTGCGCGCCACATCAGGCCCTGCATGATGCCGGAAATCCACATGGATGTGATATACAGCACGGTGCCGATGGTCGCCAGCCAGAAGTGAACATTGATCAGGCCGACGCTGTATATCTCGCGGTTGAACAAACGCGGGATCAGGTAGTACAGAGAGCCGATGGAGACCATGGCTACCCAGCCCAGCGCGCCGGAATGAACGTGACCGACGGTCCAGTCGGTGTAGTGAGACAGGGCATTAACGGTCTTGATCGCCATCATCGGGCCTTCAAACGTGGACATGCCATAGAAAGACACGGATACGATGAGGAACTTGAGGATCGGATCATCACGCAATTTGTGCCATGCGCCTGACAGGGTCATGATGCCGTTGATCATGCCGCCCCAGGACGGCGCCAGCAGGATCAGCGACAGCAGCATGCCCAGAGACTGGGTCCAGTCGGGCAGCGCGGTGTAATGCAGATGGTGCGGACCGGCCCAGATATAGGTGAAAATCAGCGCCCAGAAATGCACCACCGACAGACGGTAGGAATACACCGGGCGTTGCGCCTGCTTGGGAATGAAATAGTACATCATGCCCAGGAAGGCGGCGGTCAGGAAGAAGCCCACGGCATTATGGCCGTACCACCACTGGGTCATGGCGTCCTGCACGCCGGCGAACAGCGAATAGGACTTGGTCAGCGTGACCGGCACCGCCAGGTTGTTGAAGATGTGCAGCATGGCGATGGTGATGATGTAGGCGCCGAAGAACCAGTTTGCCACATAGATATGCTTGACCTTGCGTTTGGCAATAGTGCCAAAAAATACAATGGCATAGGCAACCCAGACTACGGTGATCAGCAGGTCGATGGGCCATTCCAGTTCGGCGTATTCACGGCTCTGCGTGATGCCAAACGGGTAGGAAAGAGCCGCCAGTACAATCACCAGTTGCCAGCCCCAGAAGGTAAAGCTCGCCAGTTTCGGCAGAAACAGCCGGGTATGACAGGTGCGCTGCACCACATAGTAGGATGTGGCAAACAGGGCCGAACCGCCGAAGGCGAAAATGACCGCGTTGGTATGCAGCGGACGCAGCCGGCTGAAGGTCAGATAGGGTATATCCATGTTCAGTTGCGGCCAGGCCAGTTCTGCGGCTATCCAGACGCCGACCAGCATTCCCACGATGGCCCAGATAACGGCCATGATGGCAAACTGCCTGACGACCTTATAATTATAAGTGTCTTGGGTACCCATAAGGTTTTTCTCCCGTTGATCAGTTGGTTATGTAATGAAAACAAACAGCGCTACCGGAGCGAAGGCAGGTCGTCTGTCCGCACGAACACCGCCCCTGGACGCTCCGGGGTTCCGGTATAAGATAATAACCGATTTCTAATATATCCGTATAGGCGACATCGCGGCGAATTATCGGTTATTATGAAAAAAAAAGCTTGATGTAGGTCAAGAGCGCGCCATATCGCCGGGCCCGCAGTGTATAATAACTCGCCGATCCAGAGCAATGATGAGGTATGCATGAAAGCCATCCGCCAGAAAGAAGCCGCCGACAGTATTTCCTGCGCTGCGTGCTCCCTGGTTAATCTTTGCCTGGGCAAGGGGCTGGACCAGGCGGAACTGGACAAGCTCGACCAGATTATCGACAAAAAAACCCAGTACGACAACGAAGAATATCTTTTCCATTCTGGTGAAACCATGACTGCGGTCTATGCCGTGCGATCCGGCATGGTGAAGACACTGATTACCACCGAAGGCGGCGCGGAACAGATTACCGGTTTTCACCTGCCCGGCGAACTGGTCGGGCTGGACGGCTTTGGTGATGACCGGCATTTGTGCAACGCCGTCGCCCTGGGGACGACCACGGTCTGCGAGCTCAAGGTCGAGTCGTTCGACTGGGTGTGTGAACACATACAGGGCATACGGGCCCAGCTCATGCGCATGATTGGCGAGGAACTGAATCATGAACAGGGTATGTTGCTGGCGCTGGGCCAGATGAAGGCCGACGAACGGCTGGCGACCTTGCTGCTGAGTCTGTCCGAGCGCTACAAGAAACGCGGTTTTTCCGCGCTGGAATTCAATCTCCCCATGCCGCGCCACGATCTGGCCAATTATCTGGGTCTGGCGCCCGAAACACTGAGCCGGATTTTTTCCAAAATGCATGAAGAGGGTATTCTGGATGTCAGCGGCCGGGATTTGCGCATTCTGGACATGCCCAGAATGCGCAAGCTGGCCCACTGCAGTCAGTGCTGAGCAGCGGCATTGGCGCAGCTGCGCGACGGGGAATAATCAATCGCCCGTCGCGTCTTCTGGTTATCCCGGTTTTACGCGAGGCAACGGTGCGCAGCTCATGACTATCAAATCTTTCCTGCTCATGGCCTTTACGGCCATTTTCTTCCGACCCGTATTTGCCGGTACGCCGGTCGATGCCTACCCGGCCGAGCAAGTGGCCGCCCATACCTGGGTGATCCACGGCCCGCTCGCCTTTCCCAATCCCGAGAATCGCGGTTTCATGAATAATCCCGGCTTTATCATTACCGACAGCAGCGTCATCGTGATCGATCCCGGCAGTACGCTACAAGTCGGCCAGGGCGTACTGAACAAGATTCGGGCGATCACGGACAAACCCGTTACCCATGTGCTCGATTCGCATATTCATGGCGATCACTGGCTGGGAAATCAGGCGTTTCGCGACGCCTTCCCGAAGGCCAGGTTCTACGCTCATCCGGCCATGATTGAGGAAGCCAGAGCGGGCGGCGCGGAAAACTGGCTGGAGCAAATGGAAAGGCTGACCCAGGGCGCGTCCAAAGGAACAACAGCGGTCATTCCCGACCATGCCCTGGCCGATGGTCAGGAAATCAAGGTGGACAATATCACCATCCGCGTGCACCTGGCCGACTGGGCGCATACCAGAACCGATGCCATGTTTGTTGTGGTGGAAGACGCGTTGCTGTTCACCGGCGATACGGTAACGAATCAGCGCATGCCGCGTATGGATGACGGATCTTTCCGCGGCAGCATCAAGGTGATCGACGCTGCGCAGCAATATCCGGTCAGGGTGGTCGTGCCCGGTCACGGGCCCACCGGCGGCAAGGAATTACTGGGCAACTACCGCCGCTACCTCGATACAGTTTACACCGAAGCAGCAAAATACCGGGATGAAGGTCTGGAGCCTTATGAAATGAAGGAGAAAATTGCTGCCGATGTTGCTGCATTCGGCAACTGGTCCGGGTTTGATGGCGAATTCGGCAAGCACATCAGTCTGGCGGTGCTGGAGGCCGAGCAGGCAGAATTCGAATAAAAACCGTGCAGCAGTATCGGCGCGGGACTCAGATCACCCTGGAAAAACGCTGTCTGGCTGATTTGTCCCGCAGGCTGACGTCAAAAGTCATGCAGATATTCCGGACCAGCAGGCGGCCCTTGGGCAAAACCCGGATCTGGTGTTCGGAAAGCTCCACCAGCCCGTCTTCCGCCATGGCTTCGAGCGCGGCCAGTTCGTCGGCAAAATGTTTACCAAAATCGATTTTGAAACGATCGCCGACCTGTACCGTGTCGAGCGTGAAATAGCAGGTGAGACGTTGAATGATGTGGCGGCGTAACTGGTCGTCCCGAGTCAGTTGCAGGCCCCTCAGCACCGGTAGCCTGTCGCAACTGACTGCTTCGTAATAGTCGTCCAGCGTTTTTTCGTGCTGACTGTAGATATTCCCCACGCTGCTGATGGAACTGACCCCCATGCCGATCAGATCACAGTCGCCGTGCGTGGTGTAGCCCTGGAAGTTGCGGTGCAGATGGCCGCTTTCGCGCGCTTTGACCAGCTCATCGTCCGGTTTGGCGAAATGATCCATGCCGATATAGACATAGCCCGCAGCGGAAAGCTTTTCGATGGCCATTTTCAGTATATCGAGTTTTTCTTCCGAAGGCGGCAGGTCGTCGGCATTGATACGCCTTTGCGGCATGAACAGCGTCGGCAGATGGGCGTAGTTGAATACTGACAGGCGATCCGGTGACAACTCGATTATGGTATCCAGCGTGTCCGAAAACTTGTTCAGGGTCTGGAACGGCAGGCCGTATATCAGATCCACATTGATGGAACGGCCGCCCACATCGCGGCAGGCCTGCATGATTTCTGCCGTGGTTTCGATGGGCTGAATGCGATTGACCGCTTTCTGCACCAGCGGATCGACATCCTGTACACCAAGACTGAAACGGTTGAAGCCAAGCCTGCGCAGGCTTTCGACATCGTCCACGGTCACCGAGCGCGGGTCTATTTCGATGGAGTAGTCGCCGAGGTCATCATCGCGCAGGTTGAAATGGCGACCGATGACACCCATCAGTTCCTGGAACTGCTCCGAAGTCAGAAAGGTTGGCGTGCCGCCACCGAAATGCAGCTGATTCACCTGCCGGTCGGTATCGAACAGGTCGCCCTGCAGGGCAATCTCCTGATACAGATGCAGCAGATAGTTGCCCGATTTTGCATGATCCTTGGTGACGATCTTGTTGCAGGCGCAATAGAAACAGACCGTATCGCAAAACGGTATGTGAAAATACAGTGACAAGGGTCTGGGGATGGGGTCGGCATTGCTTTGCCGCGCGGCCCGGGTGTAGTCGGCCTGGGTGAATTCGTCGGTAAACGAAACCGCCGTCGGGTAGGAGGTGTAGCGAGGTCCGGTCTGGTCGTAACGGCGTATCAGTTCGGGGTCGAAAACGACTGCGGATTGTGAGAACGGACTGGCTTCAGGCATAAGCAGGAAATCTAGCAAACGTAAACCGCAACATCCGTGACATAGATCAAAACCCGGCCCGGAAAACATTGATTCAGGCCGCCAATGGGTGAATCATTATGCAAGGTCACGAGAAAGGCGATTTTACATGAAAGAACGCGCAAGTAACGAACTGCTGGGCAAAATTGTCGCCGCATACGAAAAAATGCTGGAACGGGCCATGGATGAGTATCAGGACTTTGTCGGCAGTGTCGGGGAACTGGAGCACAAGGCAGCGCCGTTGCTGCATGAATTCATCGACAAATCAAAAGACACCGCGGTCAAACTGGAAGAGCTGACCGAAGAAGAGTCGGCCAAAATAGCCAGATACATCAAACAGGATCTGAGGGAGGCGGCGAGCTGGATGGCGCGAACCCGGCAGGATCTGAAGCAATGGTTCAGTTTCGAGGGCGGCATGGCAAAACTGGAAATCGCGGATCTGTTCATGAAAGCGGCCGATCAGACCCGGATTGATCTGGCGCGTTTCGAACACGAGGTGGAAGAAGGCGGCGTTTATCACACCGGCCAGATCGTCGGGCCAGGCGTGATGGTCTGCGAGGACTGCGGTGAAGAACTGCGTTTCGCCAGGGCCAGCCGCATCCCGCCCTGTCCGCGCTGCCACGGCGTCAGTTTTCACCGCAAAGACGATCAGGCGGCCTGATTCGACGGCCAGTCCCGGAACGGGAAGGGCTTTTCTTCGCTGTTGAAGGTCAGGTATTGCAGCACGTCATAAATATAGCGGCTGGCTTCGGCGCTGAATGCCAGCAGGCGCGGGTTGGTTTTGCCGCTGAACAGCCGGAACAGTATCTGGATAAGCACAATAGCTGTCAGTATGGTCTCGACCACGCTGTAGGCAATAACAAATAGCAGCATGTATAACAAGCGCTGCCAGACGCTGCTGTCCCTGATCAGTGAGTTTTTATCATTCATACCCATATCCCTGTTGTTGCCTGCCCTTCTATACTTGGGCGAATATCGGTCGATTTCAAGCGCGGCAGGATTGATATTGACCGGCGCAGGCCGCATTTGAAGCCCAGACTAACGAATTTGCATGCCGGCGGACAACTCGCCGGAAGGACGGTTTATGGAATATAAAGATTACTACAAAATACTCGGCGTGGATCGCAAGGTAACCCCGGCCGAGATAAAAAAAGCCTACAAGCGACTGGCACGGAAGTTCCATCCCGATGTCAGCAAGGAATCAGATGCCGAGGCCAGGTTCAAGGAAATCGGCGAGGCCTATGAAGTGCTCAAGGACAAGGAGAAGCGCGCCGCTTACGATGAACTGGGTGCCAACTGGAAAGCCGGGCAGGATTTCCGGCCGCCGCCGGGCTGGGAAAGCCAGTTCGGAGCAGGTGCCGGTGCGGGTGGCGCCGGTTTCGACGGAGCCGGTTTCAGCGACTTTTTTGCCGACCTTTTTGGTGGCGGCGCTGCGCGCGGTTTTCATGCAGGTGGTGGAAGCGGTGGTTTCCAGACCCGCGGCGAGGATCAGCGCGCGCGGGTGGAAGTATACCTGGAAGACGCCTATTCCGGCACCACCCGGCCCATTACCCTGAGCCAGCAGGAAGTAACCGCCGATGGCCGGCTGGTCAACAAGCAGCGTACGCTGAATGTGAAAATCCCGAAGGGTATCACTGAAGGCCAGAGTATTCGTCTCAAGGGCCAGGGCGCGCCGGGAATGGGCGGCGGGCCGAAAGGTGATCTGCTGCTGGAAGTGCATTTTCGCAAACATCCTCTATACTCGGTAGACGGCAGGGATGTCACCATTGAATTGCCGGTGGCTCCCTGGGAAGCGGCTCTGGGCGCCAAGGTCGATGTTCCCCTGCCTGATGGCAAGCGCATCAAGATGACCATACCGAAAGGTTCTAACAGCGGAAAGCAGATGCGTCTCAAGGGCAAGGGCATTCCGGCGAAAACGCCCGGTGATTTTTTTGTTTTGCTTAAGGTCATGACGCCGCCTGCCGATAACGAGCAGGCCAGAAAGGCCTATGAAGACCTGAAAGCAGCAACGAACTACAATCCGCGCCGGCATCTGGAAAGATAATGCCGATGCGGCGGCCAGTTCAGCAGCCGGGCGCGGCCGGCCCCGGGGACAGCCTTTCGGCAGTCCCGAGTATTGGAGGAAAATGACATGAAAACCGTACTGGAACCCTGGGTAGGCGAAGAAATCGGCTGTAACATCTCCAAGCCGTTTCATGTGGATCCGGTCACGCTGGAAGCAGTGACCGATGACTACTTTGTCGTGGTTGACCATTTCGCCGGCAATCACCACTATGTTTCCTATCACGCCATCGTCAAGATCATGGCCAAGGAAGGTGGCGTCAGTACCGGCGGGCTGTTCGAACACAAGAAGTCCTTCCCGCTGGTGGTCAAGGTGGGGCATATACTGGAGTATGTGCCAGCCTGACCGGCGTGTCTGCGGTCACGCGGGCATTTGTGCGTAGCGACTTGTCCGGCCCGGCATGGCCGTTTGCGGGTTTGTCGGGTCAGCGTGCTCCCAGTGTCCGCCGGCGTTCCGCGTAGGCGTCGATCAGCGCCTGCAGCTTGTCCGCATCATAAGGTTGCAGGCCACTCAGCACCATGCGCTTGCTGCCAGCGCCGATGGTCTTGCCGTCGGCCCTGATACTGAATTCCAGCCTCACTTTGCCCCGTTTTCCCTGCGCTGTCAGGGTGCTGTCGGCCAGGCTCAGCTCGGGCCTGCTGAAATCCAGCGTATCCAGCTCGATGTCCATGCCTTCGTAGATCACCAGTGGCCGCCCCGGGTTGATCATGACGCCTTGCGCTTTCATCAGCGGCACCAGTATATGGGGAAAGTTGTGCCCGGAAAATTGCACATAGTGGCAGACCAGTTTTTCGATACGGTCCTGGTCGAGTGTGACTTCGCCGCTACGCTCGAAATGCAGATATTTTTTGCCGCTTTCGTCCACTATGTCGATCTTGCCGGCATCGGTTTCCGGGAAAAGCAGCGCCACATCGCTGCCCACCATGCCGGAAAAGGTGAAATGCATGCGTTGGCTGAGGCCGTATTTCTTCAGACACACGGCGAACAGCAGGTCGCCCGGTACGCAAAAACGTTTTGATTCCGGGTCATGAATGGGATTGAAATCATTCGCTACATGCTTGGCGAAATCACTGGCCTGGTCGCGGCTGAAGGAAACCTGACGGTCGTGGGGACGAAAATATTTTTCTAGCATGGGGCAAGGTCTGATTTACCAAGCGCCGGATTCTAGCATATCGCCATATTGCTGCGCGGGTTCCTGATTATCAGTAAATACTGATATATTCACGGCAGACTTTTGGCATCGACTTTCAGGTGGCTGTTTTGCCCGACCAGATTTTATCCGAACCGCAACAACACTGCTTTCATTGCGATCTTCCCGTACCGCCGGGAACGCGGTTTTCCGTGGATATAGATGGTAAAGAACGGCCCATGTGCTGTGCTGGCTGTGAGGCCGTGGCCGAGGCCATCGTGGCTTCCGGGCTGACGGGTTTTTACCGCCACCGCAGCGAGAAATCACCGCAGGCTCGCGAACTGGTGCCGGATTTTCTGCGCCAGATCCAGATTTACGACAATCCGGACGTCCAGAAGACCTTCGTCAGGGCTGGCGAGGGCGACATGCGCGAAGCTTCGCTGATCCTCGAAGGCATAGTCTGCGCTGCCTGTGTCTGGCTCAACGAAAGGCATCTTTCCCGCCTCGCTGGCGTACAGTCAGTGAGCATCAATTACACCACCCACCGGGCGCGCGTGAGCTGGGACGATTCGGTGATCCAGCTCAGCGACATACTCGAGTCCATCAGCCATATCGGTTATATGGCGCACCCCTACGATCCGAACCGCCAACAGGCGTTGCTGGAAGCGGAACGCAAAAAACAGATTCGCAAGCTGGGCGTTGCCGGGTTGCTGGGCATGCAGGTGATGATGATTGCCATAGCCCTGTATGGCG
>JALXFQ010000415.1 GCA_027067235.1 Gammaproteobacteria bacterium | reverse complement strand
ATCCGGGTACAGACCGACCAGCAATAAGACGATGCCGGCTCGCATCCAGCAGGTTTTGATCATGCTTGTCACCTTGGTTTCTGGTAAGGCTGCGCTGCGGGCGAAAGGTTCATTGTTGGCCTGAAACCGGCTCACAGGCGGTATAATCCGGTTTCCAGCGATAGCCGTTTTTACAGAAACAGCCTGCTTCCCGGGCCTGGGCAAACCAGCGCGGCTCGGCGTTTTCCCAGGTCGAACAGTCCAGGCTGGACACCTGGGTCGCCGCTGTCGCCACGCAACCGGTTTTCTGCTCGTTGGGCCGGTAACCTGCAGCGCAACGACAGCCCGCGCGCTGCGCCGAATCGATCCAGTATGCCTCGCCATGGGACCAGGCCGAACAATCCATCGCTGCTACCTGCTGTTGCGGCGGCAGTTGCTGGCGTTTTGCCGCTGCCAGCTTTTCCAGCGCGGGCTGGCGCTGCTCACAGCGATTCAGTTGCCGGGCTTTTACCAGGCTGGCGTACGACGCCTGTGGGGAGCTTTGCGTGCGGGCGGTCGTCATCAGGCGTTGCACTTTCTGATCCTGCTCATAGTCAGCACGGGCGCGGGCGATCCGAACGTCCAGATCGGCAATCGTGTCACTGCAATGCTGCTTGCTCCGCAACTCCTCCAGACGCTGCACAGCCGAATCGTAACGGCAGCGGGTATAGTCGGCCTGGACCTGCGCCAGCGTTTCACGGGTTTCGTTCTGTAACGTCTGTAGTTCATCGACCCGGGCCTGGAACTGTTGCCGCCGCCTGCCCTGTGGCAGCGCCTTGATCAATTCGATGGCCTGGGAAACATCGCATTTTTCCAGTGCGCGGGAAACTGCGGCATAGGGCCGATTGGCAAATTCCAGACGGGTATAGCGCTGCTCCTGAGTCTGCAGGAAACCGGAAAGACGCTGGTCGAGATCGGCGCAGACTGCTTTACCGCGCAAACCGGCAAGCGTGTCCAGCCGTTGTTTCAGCAAATCCACGGAAACATTGTCGCCAGATTCCTGCATGGCGGCGGCCAGCTCGCCCCATTGCCGTTCGATGCCGGCATCGTCGCGGGCTGCCGTCAGTATGGTCAGCAGCTTGTCGGCAAGCTGCTGCCGGATCCGGCGGCAGCCTGGCGCGTAAATCGCCCGCTCCAGCTGCTCCGCCGCCGTGGCATAGTCACACTGCGAAAACGCCTTGCGCGCGCGGGCGTAAAGCCTGTCCACCCGGTCCCTGCGCGCCTGTTGCTGTTTAATGCGGCGCTGCAAATCCGATAGCCGCTGACCGGCCTGCAGGCGCGATGCAAATTCGCGGGCTTTTTCCACACGGCAATCGGCCAGGGCTTGCAAAGCTTTGGCATAGAAGAAAGTCTCGTCCGCCTGCGCGGCGAGCAGATAAAAAACCAGCGGAACAAATAAGATCCAGCGAAGCGGCATTTTCATACCGCCCGATTGTACCGTTTATTTATTCGGTTTGTTCAGCATCTGGCGCTGTTTTGTCGGAGGCAACGACTGCTTCCTTGTTCTGGTCAGTATTGTCGGTCTCTTTTTTGGCTTTGATATAGCCTGCCGACTCCAGTTCGGACTGCAGCCAGGAAGGCGTAAAACCCTTCATTACCTTGCCTGCCAGGATGATGGTGGGTACCGACAGCGAGCCGGCTTTTTCCTTCAGCGCCTTCTGGTTGTCCAGATCGGTACTGACATCCACTTCCGTCAGCGGGATCTTGCGGCTGGTCAGGAATTGCGCGGCCGAATCGCACGATGCGCAGTCCGGCGTCCGGTACAGAGTCACCGGCGGCTTCTTTTTACTGGACGGGCCGCCGATACCGCGCAGTTTGACTGTGCTTGCGGTTTTCACTTCAGCCGGCGGCGGACGATCCTGATAGGTCACGTTTCCATCCGCATCCACCCAGCGAAACAGTTCGGCCCGCGCCGTCGGCAGCGCCAGCAACAGCGCCAGTAGCAGTGTGTAAGCTTTCATGTGTTTTCACCAGACTATTGTTCAATATCACTCTACTATATAGCCTGGAACGCGGTTTTTTCCAGCACGGGCGTTTTTTCCACCAGTCTGATTTGCCGCGGGCTTATTTCCGCCCGGTAGGCCAGCGCCTCGACCCCGGCCGCCATGACCTCGCGCAACAGGCGGCCATATTCGGGATCAATGGCATCTGCCGGCGCAAACCGGTTGATGTCGCTACGCTGAATACAGTACAGGATCACCGCCCGCTGTCCCTGCGCCGCCATGTCAGCCAGCTCGCGCAGGTGTTTCTGCCCGCGTCTGGTCACGGCGTCCGGGAACAGCCCCACGCCGTCGCGCGCCAGCGTCACGCTTTTGACCTCAACCCACGCCTGTTCGTCGCCGCGCTCCAGCAACAAATCAATACGGCTGTTCTCGCGGCCATAACGCACCTCGCGGCGGATGCGCTCGTAACCCTGCAGTTCGGCAACCACGCCCGCATTGATGGCTTCTTCCACCAGATCGTTCGCCCGCAGGGTGTTGATGCCCACCAGCGCGCCATCATCGCCCTCGACGATTTCCCAGGTGAGCGGATATTTGCGCTTTGGATTGCCCGAATCGCGCAGCCAGACGCGGCTGCCAGGCGTGCTGCAACCCTTCATGGAGCCGGTATTGGATGAATGCGCGGTAACCACGCGGCCGCCAGGCAATTCAACATCGGCGAGAAAACGCTTGTAGCGGCGCAGCAACACGCCTTCGATCAGTGGCGAGTCAAATTTCACGCGGGGCGCGCCTGTGGTAACTTCCGGGTATGCGAGCATACAGGAAGCGTCTGCCCGAAATCCACGAAAGCGCCTGGATCGACCCCGCCGCCAGTATCATCGGCGATGTGGTCATCGGCCGCGACAGCTCCGTGTGGCCCGCCAGCGTGATTCGCGGCGATGTCAATCATATCCGGATCGGTGAACGCACCAGCATACAGGACGGCAGCATCATCCATGTCACGCATCGCTCGGAATGGAACCCGGACGGATACGCCACGCTCGTTGGCGACGATGTCACCATCGGCCACAAGGTGATTTTGCACGGCTGCACGGTGGAAGACCTGTGCCTGGTGGGCATGGGCAGCATCATTCTCGACGGCGCGGTCATCCGTAAACATACGCTCATCAGCGCCAGCAGCCTGGTCCCGCCCGGCAGGGAACTGGAGGGTGGTTATCTGTGGCTGGGTTCGCCAGCGCGCAAGGTGCGTAAACTGACCGACGCGGAGATCGAGCATTTCAGTTACTCCGCGGCGCATTATGTGCGGCTGAAGAATGATTATCTGACGGTGGATGACGGATGAGCGTTCATGGCCGGGTTCGATTCGGCTCCCGGCGATCCCCGTTAACCGCGTTTTCGAACACCTCTTTTACTGGCGGCGGATGAGGGGTGAGGATTTATGGTTGAGTTTGAATATCTCCCGTCAAATCCAATGCCATTAAGTTAAGCGGATATGTAGGTTGGGCAAAGCGGAGCGTGCCCAACAACCACTTGAGTTGGGCACGTCGTTCCTCCTTTGCCCAACCTACAAAATCAGGGTTTATCCCTTAACTTAATGGCATTGTCGTCAAACCCTGTCGAGCGCGCTTTCGAACACCTTCTTTACCAATGGCATGACCTCGCCCACGTCGGTTTCTTCCAGACACCGGCTGCGCTTGCTGCCATCGCAGCCATCGCGCTGGCACGGCACGCAATCCCATTTTTTCTGAATCAGCGTATGCGCGCCGACGCGCTGAACGCCGCCATCATCGGCATACGGGTTTTCCGGCTGGTTCCAGCCATTGGGCCACGGCCCCCATTGCGCAGCGGAGGTAGGCCCGAACAGCGCCACCACCGGCGTGTTCACGGCGGCGGCCATGTGCATG
>JALXFQ010000414.1 GCA_027067235.1 Gammaproteobacteria bacterium | reverse complement strand
GTGGTCAGAAATTCTGGCAGCGGCCGGATTTCACGCTGCTGGTGTATGTGCTGTTCATGATCGCTTCCCTGTATCTGTGGAAGGGCGCAGCGGCGGGCAGCCCCGAACGTCTGGACTGGAGCGATTTTCTGGCCAGACTGAACCGCGACGAAGTGACCGAAGTGTATGTCACTGACCGTTATCTCATGGGCAAGCTCACCGAGCAGGACGAAAAACAGCGGCCCCGGACCTTTGTTACCGTGCCGCTGAAAGATCCGGAGTTGGCCAGCAAGCTGGAAAAACACAACGTAAAAATCACCGTGCGCCCGCCCGGCGGCGACTGGCTGAGCAAGTTTCTGTTCAACTGGGTGCTGCCTTTCGGCCTGCTGTTCCTGCTGTGGGGCTGGATGATGAAACGCATGGGCGGCGGCGCCGCGGGCATGCTGAATCTCGGCAACAAGGTGCGTATTCATCCGGATAGCGGTGAAAAAGTGACTTTCGATGACGTTGCTGGCGCGGAGGAGGCCAAGCAGGAACTGGCGGAAATCATCGAGTTTCTGAAAGACCCGTCCATTATTACCCGGGTTGGCGGGCGCATGCCCAAGGGCGTATTACTGGCCGGCCCGCCGGGAACCGGCAAGACCCTGCTGGCCAGGGCGGTGGCGGGCGAAGCCGAGGTGCCGTTTTTCAATATTTCCGGCTCCGAGTTTATCGAGATGTTCGTTGGCGTCGGCGCGGCGCGGGTGCGTGACCTGTTCCTGCAGGCGCGTGAAAAAGCGCCCTGTATCATTTTTATCGACGAGCTCGACGCCATCGGCCGCCAGCGCGGGGGCCTGGTGATGGGTGGTCACGACGAACGCGAGCAGACCCTGAACCAGCTACTTACCGAAATGGACGGCTTCGACGCCACCACCGGCGTGGTGGTCATGGCCGCCACCAACCGACCGGAAATTCTCGACAAGGCCCTGTTGCGCGCGGGCCGTTTTGACCGCCAGATCGTGGTGGACAAGCCCGATCTGCCAGCGCGCGAGGCCATACTGAAGCTGCATACACGCAAGATGAAGCTGGCGAGCGATGTGGATCTGCATGTTGTGGCGCTACGCACGCCGGGATTTGTTGGCGCCGATCTGGCGAATATCGCCAACGAGGCGGCGATTCAGGCCATCCGTCATCATCGAGACGAAATTACCATGGCCGATTTCGAGGCTGCCATCGACCGCGTCATTGCCGGGCCGGAGAAAAAGCACCGGACTCTGGGCGATCAGGAAAAGCGCCGCGTGGCCTGGCATGAAACCGGTCATACCATCGTTGCCAGGACCGTGCCCCATGCCGAGCCGGTACACAAGGTATCCATCATACCGCGGGGCATAGGCGCGCTCGGGTTCACGCTGCAGCTGCCAGTGGAGGAAAAGTTTTTGTCCACCAGAGAAGAACTGAAAGACCAGATAGCCATTCTGCTGGGTGGCCGGGCGGCGGAGGAAATCGTGCTGGGAAGCATCTCCAGCGGCGCGTCAAACGACCTGGAAAAGGCCACTGAAATCGCCAGAAACATGATTACCCGGCTGGGTATGAGCGAAAAACTGGGGCCGCTGACCTGGGGCAGACGCCAGGAACTGCAATACCTGCAGGGGCAGGGCGTGACCGAAGAGCGGAACTACAGCGAAGAAACCGCGCGTGAAATCGATGCGGAAGCCAAGGCGCTGGTGGAAGAAGGCCTGGGCCGGGCGCTGGACATCATCAACAAGCGCCGCGCCGCTGTGGACGCCATCGCCCGGCGCCTGCTGGAAAAAGAAGTCATTTCAGGCGAGGAAGTGGACGAACTGATCGCCTCGGCAGAGGCCTGAGCGGGACAGTCTGAGGTTATCACGACCTGTTCGCTCTCCCGCGTCCGCCAGGGGGCGTTCTGAAGCTCCCGCATCGACCGCGTCAGCTCGCCTGTTCCGCCTTTCTGTACCATTCCTGCGCCTTGGCGGGGTCGGCTGGCACGCCCTGGCCCTGTTCATACATCATGCCGATAGTCATCATGGAGCCGGGCAGGCCCTGTGCGGCGGCTTTCAGAAACCATTCCATGGCTTTGGCTTCATCCTGCGCCAGGCATTCGCCTTGCAGGTACATGAAACCGAGACCGTGCTGGGCATAGGGTTCACCCTGTTCGGCAGCGGCGCGCATCCATCTGGCGGCTTCTTCTTCATTCGGCGCGCAGCCCAGGCCATTCTGCTTGATGACCGCCAGGCGATACTGGGCGTCGGCATCGCCGGCTTCCGCCAGCGGCGACAGGAAATGCATGGCCTGCTTGAATTCTCTGGATTCGAAGGCGGCAATGCCGCTGGATTTGTTCTGATCGGTGTCCGACATGGCGTGTTTCCCCGTTGTTTGATGTAGCGCATTATATGGGGATGCGCGGCCATAACCCACCTGCTCCTTGGTGGTAGCCGCGGCAGCTGGCCGGGCGCCGCGGTTAAGGTTGACAATCAGCGCACGCTTATGAACACTTGGCTTTTCCCAACTTTGGCCAATGCTCCATGTCTGCCGCTCAATCTGCTTCTGCTGCGTCCGATTCAACTACTGCTGTTCGTCGTGACTGGCAGCGGCAGGAAGTGGCCGATTTGTTCGCCATGCCGTTGCTGGACCTGGTGTACCGGGCGGCGACCATTCACCGCCAGCATTTCGACCCCAACGAAATTCAGCTCAGCACGCTGCTCAGCATCAAGACCGGAAAATGCGCCGAGGATTGCGCCTATTGCAGCCAGAGCTCGCGCTATGACACCGAGCTTGTGAACGAGCCGCTGATTGATCTGGAGGAAGTGCGGCGCAATGCGGCGGCGGCCAAAAAAGCGGGGGCGAGCCGGTTCTGCATGGGCGCCGCCTGGCGTCAGCTGCGCGAACGCGATGTGGATACCGTGCTGGACATGGTGGCGGTGGTGAAGGAACTGGGCATGGAGTCCTGCATGACCCTGGGCATGTTGACCAGAGACCAGGCCGAGCGGCTGGCGGCGGGTGGTCTGGATTACTACAACCACAATATTGATACGTCGCCTGAATATTATCCCGAAGTCATTTCCACGCGCAGTTTCCAGGACCGGCTGGATACGCTGGATCATGTGCGCGATGCGGGCATGAAAGTCTGCTGCGGCGGTATCGTCGGCATGGGCGAATCGCGCGAGGATCGTATCGGCCTGCTCACCAGTCTGGCCAATCTGCCGAAGCACCCGGAAAGCGTGCCCATTAACATGCTGGTGAAAATACCTGGCACGCCGCTGGCCGGGGCCGAGGGCATAGACGGCGTTGAATTTGTACGCACCATCGCCGTCGCGCGCATCTTGATGCCGCTTTCTTTCGTGCGCCTGTCCGCCGGGCGCGAAACCATGTCCGACGAAATGCAGGCGCTGTGTTTCATGGCGGGCGCGAATTCCATTTTTTATGGCGACCGGCTGCTGACTACCGGCAATGCGGAAGCTGATCGCGACAACAAGCTGTTTGCCAGGCTTGGCATGCGTTCGACCCAATCCCGTTCCTGAGTTTTCGCAGTGAAAAGCCGGCGCGACTGGACAGAATCCTGGCGGGATTCCCTGACCGAGCGTCGGGAGAATGGTCTGTTACGATCACGAAAACTGCTGCAGGGCGGGCAGGGAGCCGTGGTCACGGTGGATGGCCGGGAATGTCTGAATTTCTGCAGCAATGATTACCTTGGCCTGGCCAGTCACCCCGATGTCGTGTGGGCGCTCAAACATGGCGCGGAGCGCTACGGCGCTGGCGCTGGCGCATCGCACCTGGTCAACGGCCACATGCAACCCCATCAGCAGCTGGAGCAGGAACTGGCGGCGTTCGTGGGCGCGCAATCGGCGCTGCTGTTTTCCACCGGCTACATGGCCAATATTGGTGTGGTCACGGCCCTGG
>JALXFQ010000413.1 GCA_027067235.1 Gammaproteobacteria bacterium | reverse complement strand
CCCATAAGCCCGCGGCGACTGCCGGTAACGGCTCTGGCCGCGATAGCCGGGCGGCGGCGTACGGTAGTAGCCCTGAACAGGAGCGCGGTATCGTCCGCCATAGGGCGCGCGATAGCGCGGCGCCGCGTAACCATAGGGCGTGCGGTAGCCCCGGTATCTCTGGCGCGGCGCGGGATAGCGCGGCGCAGGCGCGCGTTGGGCGGGCCGGGCGGCCGCCTTGCTGCTGTTGCTGCCACTGCTGCTGGTGGCGTTTGTCGCGCCAGCGCTGGTCTGGTCGGCTGCTGGCTTGGTGGCGCTGGCAGTCTGTGCCGGTGTACTGTCTTCGGCGCGGGCCGTGGCGCTGCCTGCGGCCAGCAGGATGCCGGCGCACAACAGCCTGAACACACCTGATTTCAGCTTCATCTGCATTGCTTTTTCCTCTGTACCTGGATTGTCGGGCTGCCAGGCAGCCCGGTCGCCATCGATGTCTACCTAGTAATGGTTTTACCAGGGTTTGAAATCATCGCTGCCGAAGTTAAAGCCACGGCGATGCCGGCGATGACGGTTTCTGCCCCAGGGCTTGAAATCATCGCTGCCAAAGCCGAAATCGTCACTGCCGAAACTGAATCCGCGACCACGGCGGCCACGGCGGCTACCCCAGGGCAGGTCGTCGGATCCGAAGCTCCAGGAACTGCCACGACCGCCGCCGTCCCAGGGCATGCCACGCCATGAGCCGCCGCGGCGAGGACCACGACGATAACCGCGGCGATAGTGACGGCGCGGCCGATATTCAGGATAAACCGGCGGCGCAAAGCGCTCCCGTTCGTAACCTGGCGTCGCTGAGCGATAATTGCTCATGGGATCGCCGTAGCCACAGTTGTCTGCGCTTGTGCTGTTTGCGCCGGTTTGGGCACTTTTTTGGCTGTTGGCCTGCGGCCGGTAGGGCGCGCTGGTGTTTTCCGCGCTGGCCACGCTAATGCCAGCGCCGGCCAGAACCAGGGCGGACAGGGTGCTGATCAGGCCAGTCTTCAATGTGTACTGCATTTCGTTCTCCTCTCAAAAAAACGGGGTAGGGCTATATCCGTTAACCTGCCGGTAGTCAGCCGGCAGCGCGTCGGCGATGTCTGTCGCGGGCTGAAAGCCGCGAGCCTCGAACATTGAACCATTTATGACCGTTATTTACCAGAATACATTGGCTGCGCTGCGGCAAACACTGGTGGCCGGGGCGTTGAAAAACTGCGTTTCTCAGCAGCCTGCCAGGCCTTGCGCAGCAGGCGCCTGATGCTGACAGCCGGGGCAAAAATAACACGCCTGGCCGCCCGCGGTTTTTTTAACGATCAGTGATTGACAGCGATAGCATGGCAGGCCTTCGCGCCGGAACACCTGAAACCGCGCGCTTTCAAAACTCCCGCCCCGCGTGATCAAACGCTGCGCCAGGACGGGGTCATTGGTGATGCCGCCGGTTTGACAGGACTGGCGCGGCAGCCGCAGAATTTCAGCGCTCAACCGTTGTAATACCGCAGAATCGAGCATGGCGGGCCTGACCGCGGCAAGCAGGCCACAGGCAAACAGTATCTCGCATCTCAGATAATTGCCGAGACCGGCGACAAAGGTTTGATCCGTCAACAGCGATCCCAGCTGGCGATTGCGAAAACGCACTGAGCGTAATCGCGCGGCAATGTGCGAGGCGGTCAGGTCGTCACTCAACACGTCGGGGCCGAGCTTGCGCAGGAACGGATGCCGTTCAACTTCGCCATCGGCAAGCACAGCAATATCGGAAGCGCTGTAGAGCAGCGCCTGACGCTCGCGCGTACGGATCGCCAGACGCAACTGGCGCCCGCTATCAGGTGTTTCATCCGCCGCGCAACATACCCAGCGCCCGTAGAGCTGGTTGTGACTGTATATGGTAAGGCCGTTGTCAAACCGGGTGAGCATGGCCTTGCCGCGGGTTTCTACCCGCAGCACGCGACAGCCGTTGAACGCGCCCCGCCAGCGTTGCAGCCGCGGCAGGCCAAACACCACTTCCACAACCGGCTGGCCGGCGACGGCCTGCTCCACCCGATCCGCCGCACGGCGAATCTCGGGACCCTCGGGCAAGAATCAGCCGTGCTGTTTCTTGTACAGCGCCAGAGTCTGCTTCAGCTGGTCCCTGGTCAGTACCCGCGCCAGGTTGTTGCGGCACATGGTTTTCTGCTTGATGATGGCGCCGCGCACGCTGAGCATTTGCGAGGCGATTTTTTTCAGCACCGAACCCGGCGCGCCGGCCAGAGCCGCGTCATGCAGCTGTTTTTCCAGGGTGGTCACGGCCTTGACCATTTTCATCATGCGCGGGCGGTAGCGGTCCACCCATTGCGCCAGGGCTTTTTTCTGCTTCTCGGTCAGTTTCAGCTTGTCCTGGTTTTCTCCCACCACCTGCATCAGGTTCGGCATGGGGTTCGCATGTTTAACCGCCGCCATCTGCTCTTTCGACAGACCTTCCGCCCATGCGCCGGAACTCAGCAGCGCCAGACTCGTCAATACCATGATCGCCAGTTTTTTCATTTTCGTATCTCCGGATATGATGTGTAAGCGCCTGTATTCTCCCAGCAGGCCCGAGCGGGCGCAATGATATAAGGCAAGTAAAGCCAAGATTTCTGTCGCGCGCGCCGAGTGACCGGTCGGGTTCTTGATCCGCATCAATTCCGAGCGCCTTTATTATTGCTATATTCGCATATTCCTCCTGCTTGTGGACGCTTATGGATCTGCTCAGTCTGGCGTTATTCATCATTCTCTACGGCATCGTCGCGGCGCTGGGTGTTTTTATCCTTGCCAGCATGTTTGGCAACATGAAACGTGCGCGCAGGTATTTCGACAAGCTGGCGCAACAGCTCCAGTCATTGCGGCTGAACAGAATGTTATCAGCGCTGGGCATCGACACCGCCAGTTATCTGGCCACGCAGAAAAAAATCGATATCGAAGACCAGATGAAAGCCTGTGAAGAATGCAGGAATACGGAGCAGTGCGACCAGCATCTCGCTGTCGGCGACATCAGTCCCGACGCCATCAGCTACTGTAACAACGAAGAAAAACTGCGCAATCTGGCGCGCCAGCAATCCGCCGAACCGGAACCCGGACGTGTGCCGCCACCAGAGCGGCAACCACGGCGAACGCGGTTGTCAAAGCGACCGGAAAATCCCTGACGGAGCGGCAGCCGAACGCGCTCATCTGATCAGGGTCAAAAACCAGGCCCGCATTGTGACGTAAAATCGCCCGTCAACGCTATCAACGGGTACGACCATGAACAACTTGACAACGCACACACCTGCTCTCCCTGCCGCTTTTCGCCTGCCGGCCTCGCTGATCCCGCCGGATATTCATGGGGCACTGATGACAACCGCTCTCGACCGGCTTTTCGCCACAGCCATCAGCGCTGGCGATCTGGATTTTCTGGAACGACGCTCGGTTCGAGTTGACGCCAGCGACGCCGGGGTTTCCTTCGCCTTCGGCATGGACAACGGCAAGCTGGTCAGGCGCGCCATAAACGCAAACCATGATCTGACATTGCGGGGAAAAGTCTACGACTTCCTGCTGCTGGGCTCGCGCCGCGAAGACGCCGACACGCTGTTCTTTCAACGCCGTCTGAAAATGGCAGGTGATACCAATCTCGGGCTGGAAATCAAGAATTTCCTGGATGGCATGGATCCCGACGACATGCCGTTCCAGAAAGCCATCAGCGCCGGACTGGATCGCATCAGCCGGGTATTCGAGCGCTTGTTCTGAAGCATGTCTGACCTGTCACCGGCGCCCTATCCGGCAATCCGGTCGTAAAACCGCAAGCGGTACAACAGGCGCTTCTGCTCGTCCGTATCACTGAAACCCGAGCGGTCATGCAGCACATTGTTGCACAGCAGTCCCTGTCCGGTTTTCAGGGTGGCGCGAAAAATCCACGGGCCGTCTGAGGCCAGAAAATCACCCAGCACCAGCGCCGCCTCGCGTGTCGCCAGATCATCCTTCCACACAACATTGCGCTTGCGCGCGGTGTAGCGCATATGCAGGTTGCCATCGGCGTCCACCGAAAAAACCGGACCGGGGCGATCGGGACGCTGGACGTGGTCGTTCACTTCGTTGGCGGGGATGGTCATGGCATCCGGCTGCGACAGGGCGCGGATGTAGTCCGGATTGGCATCGCGCAGGTGGATATAGGCCATTTCGTGATCCAGCAAGGCGTTTTCACCGCCCTCAGGCGCGGGGGTTTCGCAGTACAGCATGAGGCCGTGAATCTGCTCTGCCGGGGTGTTGTAATAACCGTCGGTATGCCAGTGAATGGCGCGGTTGGTGTAGGGAATATAAGTGCGCCGCCACTGGTCGCCCGCCACCACGCTGAGCGCGGTGATTCCCTCGTCATCCGCGCCTTCATTGTGGTTGAGACGGCGCAGGCCAAAATGCGCGGCAAAGGCTTTCAGCGCCTTTTTGTCTACCGCAGACGGGCGTTTGCTCACGTAGACAGCCATGTTGGCGCGGGCAATGGCGGCGAGTATAGCCTGCCGTTCCGCCGCCGTCGGCGCGGCCAGATCAGCCACCTCCACCACCAGTTCATCCAGCGTCGCCGGATGGTTATTCAGCTTTTCATCGCGCCAGCGCTGATACGCGACGTCATTGTCGAGGTCGAAAGGATTCATTGCATACCCGCCTCGCCGCGCCAGTAACCGTCGCATGTGCCCACCGCCGCCATCGGCTCCAGCGCCGGGACAGGTTCGTCGTCTATGGCCGCGCGAAACGCCTGGATAATCCGGCCCGTATGCCGCGGCTGGGGACTGATGCGCAGCACATCCACGCCCAGTTCGCGCATGTCAGCCACCTCGCCGATGAGATTACAGGTTTTGGCGGACTGGGTCTGAATACCGTTCAGGCAGAGAAACGCCTCATCCTCACGGGTACGCAAAACCTGACCCTGCGAGTAGTCCAGACAACGCAACTGGCAGTCGTCCTTGGGCAAGTCATGGGCGCGGGCGGTAAAGCAGCGGGCGGCATAGGCCAGCGGCATACGGCCCCAGGCAAAAACTTCCGTTTCCACGCCGTCAGGACGCTCTTGCTGCATGGCGGCGAGGGTTTTGCGCGACAGCTCCAGCGGGAACACCCAGCGTTTCAGACCCAGCTTTGCCAGCAGTTGCAGACTGCGCGGATTATAGATATTGACCGACGGCCCGCTGGCAAAATGCTTGCCCGCCTGCGCCAGATAATCAATCGCCCCCTGCTCGCTGGCCTCCACCAGAAACGGGCTGTCGTCGCAAATCCGCCGCATGGCTGATTGCTCCGACGCCGCCTCGATCAGCGTCAGGGTGGACAGCACCACTTCCTTGCCCGCGTCTTGCAGCTTGCGCCCCAGTTCTATCCATTGCGAAAGATTCAAACTGCGGCGCTTGGAGCAAACCGTTTCGCCCAGATAAACGATATCCGCCGCCGAAGCGGCAATCTCGTCGTAAAAAGCGCGCAACTGGTCTTCCGGCCAGTAGTACAGCACCGGCCCGACGGAAATCTTCATTGCCAGCTCCTGTGGTATGCGCCCAGCGTGGTCTGCGC
This sequence comes from Gammaproteobacteria bacterium, assembly GCA_027067235.1. Classification (GTDB taxonomy): domain Bacteria; phylum Pseudomonadota; class Gammaproteobacteria; order QOAV01; family QOAV01; genus QOAV01. The sequence continues at coordinate 6,170 of JALXFQ010000413.1, read as the reverse complement.
GCCCTCGGAAACTTTCTGCAGCGCCGCCATCCACTCGCCTTGCGGCCTGAAGCCCTCCGGGTCGGCGTTCAACGCATCAATGGCGGCGCGCAACACCCGCGTCACCTCGGTCACATAGGCCGGACTGCGCTGGCGACCCTCCACCTTCAGGGCCTTCACCCCGGCGGCGCGCAGCTCGGGCAGCACATCCAGCGTGTTCAGGCTGGTGGGTTCCTCGATGGCGTAATAGATATTGCCCCCCACCCGGAAGCGCCCCTTGCACAGCGTCGGATAGCCCGCATTCTCACCTGCTTCGTAATGGTCGATCAGTACGCCGTTGAGCCGCGTATCCATGGAGCCGTCGAGGTTTTCCCTGTACTTCACATGCGCGCCCGGCGAACATGCGCCAAAGGTGTTGGGCGACTGTCCGGTGGCGTAGGACGACAGCAGGCAGCGGCCTTCCACCATCACGCACAAACTGCCAAAACCAAACACTTCCACATCCACCGGACTGTTGGCCGCCACCTGCGCCACCTGCTTTACCGACAACACGCGCGGCAGCACGGCGCGGCGTATGCCGAAATGGCGGTGGTAAAACGCCAGCGCGTCGGGGTTGGTGGCCGATGCCTGCACCGACAAATGCAGGTTCAGCTCCGGCCAGCGCTCCCGCGCATAGTCCATCACCCCCATGTCCGCCAGAATCAACGCGTCCACGTTCAGGCCAGCCGCGCGATCCACCGCCTCGCGCCAGCGCCCGAAATTGTCCGGTTGCGGAAAGGTGTTGATGGCCACAAACACCTTCACCCCACGCGAGCGCGCATAGGCCAGCGCGTCATGGGCGCGTTTGTCATTAAAATTCAGCCCGGCAAAGTGCCGCGCGTTGGTGTCGTCCCTGAAGCCGATATACACCGCATCCGCGCCGTTTTCCACGGCAGCTTTCAGCGATGGCAAATTGCCCGCAGGGCAGACCAGTTCCATACTCATGTTCCTGTTTTCAGTTCAGTGATAACGGGGGCGCGGATGACTTCAGGGCGGGGTATTCCCGCGCATACGGGTTCAGCGGATGCGCCAGACCCGCTGACGGCGCCACCCTGCCCGCCAGCCTCCGCCACCGCCTGCCCCACGGCATTCAACACCCGCCATTTCCAGTTGCACCAGGCCGGAGCCAGCAAAATGTCCCGGGACGCCGTGCCGGTTACGCGGTGAAAGACAATGTCTTTCGGCGTTCGCGCAATCAGCTCCGCCGCCGCTTCCACATAGCCGTCAAAAGCCAGCGGCTGATACTCGCCGCGCCGCCATTGATTCGCCAGCGCCGTGCCTTTCACCACATGCAGCGGATGCAGCTTCAGCCCGTCCACGCCCAGTTCCAGCACCCTGTCCAGCGACTCACGGTAATGCGCTCGCGTCTCGCCCGGCAGACCCAGAATCAAATGTGTACACACCGGCAAGCCGCGCGCCCGGGCGTGGCTCACCGCATCGACATATTCGGCAAAGCCGTGGCCGCGATTCACCCGCGCCAGTGACTCGTCAAACGCAGACTGCAAGCCCAACTCCAGCCAGATTTCATACCCCCGCTCCCGGTAATCCGCCAGCAAATCCAGCACCGAATCCGGCACGCAGTCCGGGCGCGTACCGATGGACAGGCCGATCACATCCGGCTCGGCCAGCGCCTGGTCATACAACCGGCGCAGATTCGCCACCTCGCCGTAAGTATTCGTATAGGCCTGAAAATAGGCCAGATACAAACGCGCCCCGGTACGCTTTCGCACCACCCGCCGCCCGGCCCCGATCTGCGCCGCGACAGGCGGCTGGGCGCGCCCCTGCGGATTGAACGACACATTATTGCAAAACGTACACCCGCCACGCCCAAGACTGCCGTCGCGGTTGGGGCAGGTAAACCCCACATTCAACGCCAGCTTGTGTACGCGCTCGCCATAACGCCGCAACAACCACTGACCAAAAGTATTGACCTGATCCGACAAAACCATCGGCGGATTGTGCCTGTGAAGTGGCCAAACAAATATGACTCAGGTCAAACCCTTTCGGTTTAACTCTGTGTTAGCTTTCGTTGGCTTACTGATGTACCTCACGAAATTTCACAAGGATGAGTAAATGCCATGAGAGGAATTCTTGTTTCCGCTGTTCTGGTCAGCCTGAGCTTTAGCGCGCTGTTGCTCCCATCCAGGGTTGACGCCTCCACAAAAATAAACGCCATGCCTCCCATAATTTCACTGTTGCTTGATGAAAATCAACTGGGTTCGGCCGTTACCCGGCCCAGCTATCGCGACAGCGCAAACATTCCTGAATTGTCTGGATCCATGTACGGAGCCATGGGGGAACACCCGGTGCGCATAGCCAGCATGAACAGCCCGTGGCCGGATTATGCCGACAACGGCGATATGAGCGTTGATTTATATTTCCCGTCGGATATATCCGGCAAACGCCCCACGGTGTTTTTTATTTCCGGCTGGCATGTCTATCACTCCGAGCGCTACCGCAGTTTGCTCTATTTCATTGCCAGCCAGGGCTTCAATGCGGTATTTGTTCCCTACCTGAACGTCGAACCGATGAGCAACCTGAATATACTGCTGACCATCCTCGACGGCGTCGTGGCGGGGCCGTGGGCAGAGCGGATTGACACCAGTAAAGTCGGTTTCGCCGGGCATTCCATGGGAGCCGGCCTGGTATTCTATCTGGCGCAACAGCGTAGCAACTGGGGCGCACAGGGGCGCTTTCTGTTCCCGATGGCGGCATGGTGGGGATTTCATCTGCCGGCAACCGGAAACTATCAATTACCGGCCAATACCAATCTGATCGTCCAGGTAAACCACGACGATTCCGGCACCGACCCGAGGCAGAATATAGACTTTTTGCTGCACAACAATGTTGATGCCGAAAGAAAAACCTATTTGTATCTGCCCGGCGACGCCAACCATATATCGGATCACCATGTATCCTATTCTGTCGAGGAAAACGGCGTGTACTACCATGACGCGCTGGATCAGGTCGGACTGCATCGACCGCTGGAATCACTGATGCGCTACAGCTTCGAGGGCGATACGCAATGGAAAAGCATTGGCTTGCCGGATCCGGGTGACGCCAATTACAACGTTTTGCACACCACCAACGGCATATCCGTCCTGTCCACCGACGATCCATTGGGTAATCACGTCGTTCCTGTTCCGGCGGAACAGGATCTCGAAGCCGCTTTTCTGTGTAGCCGTGACACCAACCCGCGCTGGAAAATGTGCATGCCCTGTAAAGACACCTCGCGCGACCAGGCCTGGCAGCCATGCCAGTGACGACAAACGACCGGCCAGCCTTGACAGATCACGGGACAAACCTCTAGATTCTGGCAGGACAAGCTACGCCAAGCCGCCGTTTCATTGCCGTTCTTGAATGTCAATGACAGACGGCTCACCGGGGTAACCCCGCGTGATTTTCGTTAATCCGGCATTTCGCCGCATGTACTCCACTGCACTGCGTGCAGATCGGTACATGCCTGACAAGACAGGTTGGCGTAGCTTGCTTTTTACAATTTTTCTGGCAGGTCCATGTCACGGCAAAAGCTTTTCACACGAGAGTTAGCCCACGCGATGTTATCTGTTGACTGGACCATTGAGGCTCAGAAGAAGCAGATCGAAAAAACACTGGGTTTTCTACCGCAATGGGCGGAGCCCCTGTTGCAAGCCGTTCACAAGCAGTTTGCTGATATAAACCCTCAAATCTCTGCACAAAACCTGCGCCGTTTCATCATCACTCATCCGTATTTTCTCCAGGCATGGCGAGACCATTCCAAGTCTTTACGCATACGCCGCTACACACTTTCACCTGGCGCATCGACAACCCCGCTGATCGAATGCGACATTCCTAAGCTGGAATCCACAGACAATCTGGCTGCATGGCTGGGAATTTCGAAGCCCCGCCTTGAAGGTTTTGCCGACACTCGCGGTCTTGAGCGAAAATACAGCCAACCGCACCAGCAGCATTATCATTATCTCTGGAAGCCGAAACGTGTGGGCGCAGACCGCCTGCTGGAAATTCCGAAGTCGAATCTGCGCGCCATACAGCGACAAATACATACAGAAATATTGCAACACATCCCTCTGCATCCTGCCTGTCACGGTTTTCGCAGAGAGCGTTCCTGTGTGACATTTGCACAGGCCCATTGCTCCGAGCGCAGGGTTATTCGCATGGACCTGCGGCGCTTTTTCACCTCCGTTCCGCTACGCCGGATACATGCGATTTACTCGGGCATCGGCTACCGAACTGAGGTCGCCAGACTACTAAGTGGGTTATGCAGCAATCAAACGCCGTATGACGTTTTACGCACCAACCACAAGTCGAAATGGCGACAAAATCAACAGTTTACCGCCCCACACCTGCCGCAGGGCGCGCCGACTTCACCTGCTCTATCCAATCTGGCCGCATGGAAGCTGGATGTTCGGCTTTCCGCGCTGATGAAGCACATGGACGGGAATTACACGCGATATGCCGACGACCTGGCTTTTTCTGGTGATTACTCGAAAGCGGAGGCAAATAATCTGGTCAACCTTGTCCGCTGCATTGTGGAGGATGAAGGCTTCACCGTGAACCATCGAAAGACCAAAATCATGACCCTGGCAAGCCGACAGCGCTTAACCGGATTGTCGATCAACCAGCATGTAAACTACCCACGCGAAAAATACGACGAACTGAAAGCGATTTTATACAACTGCGGCCGATTCGGTCCCACATCTCAGAACCGGAGAAAACACCCGAACTTCAAAGCCCACCTACAGGGCAGGGTTGCCCATGTACATTCCATCAATCCGCAGAGGGCATTACGTTTACAGCGCCTCTTCGACCGGATCGAATGGGACTGAAAGGAAAAATCACCGCCCGGAAGCCTGCCAATTCTTATGCGCTATAGCTTCTTAGTACTCGCATATAATTCGCCCGTTCGTAGGCGCACGGATCAGGAGAATGTTGCTGGCTGACGCTGCCTTTCATTTGCTCAACCGATGCATATTCCTTTTCTTCCAGCCATGCTTCCATATCGCGCAAGACCTGACCCAGATGCTCGGGGCCATTTTTCAGCAGAGCGGAACACATATGCGTCACATCGCCTCCCGCCAGCAATATGCGCAGGGCGTCTTCGGCGCTGTGGATGCCGCCGGTGGCGGCCAGTGACAGCCTGACCTTGCCGAACAGTATGGCGATCCAGCGCATGCGCAGCAGGGATTCAGGACTGTGGGACAGCGTCAGCGCCGGCTCCACTTCCAGTGTGTCGAGGTTGATGGTGGGCTGGTAAAAGCGATTGAACAACGCTACCCCGTCGGCGCCGGCCGCTTCCAGCCGCCTGACCATATTGCCCACCGAGCTGAACTGCGAACCCAGCTTCATGGTGACAGGAATAGTGATGTTTTTCTTCACCGCCTCCAGCACGTCCAGGTAGCGCTGCTCCACCTGCTCGCCGGTTTCGTTGATGTCGGCGGGTATGTGGTAGATGTTCAGTTCCAGCGCATCGGCGCCGGATTGTTCGATTTCCAGCGCATGTTCCACCCAGGCGCCCACCGAGTTGGCGTTGAGGCTGGCGATCACCGGGATTTCCAGCGCTTCTTTCATGTGCACGATATGAATCAGGTATTCGTCGATCTCGCAGCAGAAATCCTCGGGCAGACTGCGGTAGCCGGACGCTTCGGCATGGCCCTCTTCCTGCAGCATGAAAAAATCATTCAGCATGTTGTCTTCGGCGCGGATTTCTTCCTCGAACAGGGAATTCAGTACGATGGCCGACGCGCCCGCGTCTTCCAGACGTTTTGCCATATCCAGATCGCGCGACAGCGGTGAAGCGGACGGCACCAGCGGGTTTTTCAGTTCGATACCGAGATAAGTCGTCTTCAGGTTCATGATTTCTCCTCCGCCGTTTCGGGCTGCGGCTCCCAGGGTATGCTGGCCAGTTGCTGGTAATGAAAATAGCGCTCACGGGCCTGTTCTTCCGCCTTTTGCAGGAACTCGCGCGCCCGCTCCGGTTTCGACCGCGCCAGCATGGAGAAGCGGATTTCCGTATTGGCAAAGTCGGCAAACGGTATGGACGGCTCTTTGGAATCCAGTTGCAGCGGATTCTTGCCCTGCTCGATGCGGCGCGGATCGAAACGGAACAGCGACCAGTGGCCGGCCTTCACCGCCAGATCCTGCTGCCGCAGGTT
>JALXFQ010000412.1 GCA_027067235.1 Gammaproteobacteria bacterium | reverse complement strand
ACTTCGATGTTGTGCAATATAACCATATGAAAAATAACAGAAAATAAAGAATTTCGTTTTTATTCTCGCCACGCTCCCACGAGTTGGCACGCTATGTGCGTTAAATTCACCGTCAACAAAAATCGTTTCGCGGTGAAACGATAGTTGCAAATCTTAATCAATAATTCATGGAGAATTACTATGAAAAGCGTACAAAAGGGTTTTACACTGATCGAACTCATGATCGTAATCGCGATCATCGGTATCCTGGCCGCCATCGCCATGCCGGCTTATCAGGATTACACCATTCGAGCCCAAGTGGGCGAGGGTGCGGTAATGGCTTCCAAGCTAAAAGTGGCTGATGAAGACTATTTTGCGGACAAAGGTACTTTTCCGACGCAACTGTCTGATATTTATGGTGCGGGTAGCCCGGAAGCAACGCCAACTAATCATCAGGGTAACTATGTTTCATCTATGGCCCTTCGTGGCAACGGCGAAATCGATGTTACCTACGGTAACAACGCAAATAACGCGATCAACGGCAACGTTCTGACGCTGCGTCCAATCGTAAGTACGGCTGGTGATGTTTCTTGGGCGTGTGCCGCAGCAACTGTTCCTGGTGGCTTTACTGACTCTGGTACTGATGCTACTACTGTTCCAGCAAAATACCTGCCGTCATCTTGTAAACCTTAATAGGTTATCTTACTATACGATGTTAATAAAAGCCCCTTTTATTCAAAGGGGCTTTTTTGTTTATATATTATTTATGGTTATTATGCAAAGATTTGTCCATAAGAATAAACCACGGTAGATTGTATATTGTCTCTGCTTAGTAGATTACACAAAATAAAATCTATGGAGAAGAAATATGTTGGTCAATCAAAAAGGCTTCACTCTGATAGAATTAATGATCGTTATGGCCATAATTGGTATTTTAGCGGCGATTGGCTCTGTTATGTTCACAGATTACACAGTTCGTTCACAGGTAGGTGAGGCGCCAATTCTTGCATCAAAGTTAAAAGTTGCCGTAGAAGATTATTATGCTGATAAAGGTATATTCCCGACTCAGTTATCTGATATCTATGGTGCGGGCAGTCCAGAAGCTAATCCATTGAATCACCAAGGTAACTATGTTTCGATGATGAATATACGAAGCAAGGGGGAGATAGATGTGACTTTGGGTAATAATGTTAATGGTATTCTCAATAATGCTATTTATACACTGCGCCCAGTTATAAGCAATAGTGGGGATGTTTCCTGGGTTTGTGGTACGGGCCTGGTTCCGGCAGGATCTACTGACCCTGGTTTAGATGCAACAACAGTTCCTCCAAAATATTTGCCTAGCGTCTGTCGCTAGATATACCATTTGCCGGTTACTATATTTCGTGCCAAGAGAAAAAGGAAAATTGAAGTGAGTGTAGCACAGTCTGCGGTTCTAAACGTGAAGTTTCCTAGAAATGCAACTGTTAAGATTCGTGCGAAGGCAGGTCTAATTCATTTTGTTTTCAGCCTAATTGTTGTAGCAGCGGCTGTATCAACTACTCTATATTTCTGGTACCCGCTAGATACGCTTAGAATATCAGGGTTTTACGAGATATTATATACTCTCGTAATTGTTGATCTCTGCATGGGGCCAATGTTGACATTATTCGTTTATAACCCTGCGAAAAAAAGCCTGAAGTTTGATTTGGCGAGCATAGTATTGCTTCAATTGGCTGCTCTGTCGTATGGCGTTTACACTCTTTACCAAGCACACCCGGTGTTCATGACATTTGCAAAAGACCAGTTTTATCTGGTCAGCGCCAGAGACGCCGATCCTGATTCTGCAAAACTTGATGAATACCGGGGGGCGAAATGGCGGCTGAAAGCCAAGTTAGCATATGCCAAACCTCCAGAAGATGCCAAAGAGAGAAGCCGGTTGGTCGAAGAATCACTGCTGGAAGGCGCCCCTGATCTGGAGGCTCGTGCTGAATACTATGTTCCGTACAAGAACCAGGTCGATGAGGTGTTGGCACATCAGATCGACAAACAGACTTTGACAAAAGATCCTGATCGCAAGAAAGCATTACAGCGCTATTTCGATAAGACGGGGAGCTCGGCTGGCGATTTCGCCTTTTTACCACTGGTGGGCGCCAAATATCGGTTTGCTACTTTGTTGTTGAATAAAGAATCAGCCATGCCGGTTGGTGTTGTGGACATCGATCCGTTTGACGAATAGGCCCGTATTCACTTTTGTCAGTTGAGTGAGAAAGTCCTTTCCAGCAAATAATGCAGGGCCGGGATGTCGAAGTAGAACAGGGCAAACACGACGATGCTGAGGAACACCACGTAGGCCATGTATTTCTTGTGGTGGTAGAGTTTTTCCGGGTGTTGTACTGCGGAGTCTTCGTCGAAGGCCATGTCCAGATACCAGGCGAACAGCAGGGCGAACAGCGGGAAGCTGAGTAACAGTTCGATGCGGTCCTTGACCAGAAAAATGCCGAGGAAGAAGGCGGCGGTAATGGCGTAGAAAAACAGCGATATCAGCAGTTTACGTTCGGTATAGAATTTGAAGGAGCGGCGGTACTGACCGGCGCGCTGCGGGTCGCCGATCATGCGGTATTCGGCGTAGCGCTTGGTGGCCATGAGGAAGGCGCCGCCCATCCAGTAAGCCATGATCATGCTCGACGGCGGCAGCGCCGACGGTACGATCAGATACCAGCCCAGCAGCAGCCGGATCGGGTTGTTGATGGACTCGGACAGCACATCCATGTAGATGCGATCCTTGGTGCGAAAGGGTGGCACGTTGTACAGAATACCCATGACCAGCAGCCAGACTTCGGTCCAGAAGAATGCCGGCGAGATGGTCCAGCCCAGCCCCAGGCCAACAACAGCCAGCCCCAGCCACAAGCTCCAGACCACCGGCCCCTGCAGGTCGGCGACCACTGATGCGCGAAACTTCTTGGTCGGATGGTGGCGGTCGAACGGCGCATCCAGCCACTCGTTGATGACATAATTGGCCGAGGCGATCAGGCAGGTGGCGAACACGCCAGTGACAATGCGCAGCAGGAAAGCCACGTTGACTTCCGGCGGGTAGGCCAGCCAGGCGATGACCAGGCCCGGCAACATGAAAATGTTCTTGAACCAGTGATCAATGCGCATGATGGAGATGTAGTCGCTGATCGTTGCCGGGCGTCGTTGTGCTTCCGTGGTCATGTTTTTCGGGCCGTTCTGGAAATCGCCGGAGGATACACGGATTACAGATTTCCGTACAGATACCAGCAGGCCGCAACCGCCGCCAGTATACCGGCCAGATCGGCGCTCAGACCGGCCGCCAGCGCATGGCGCATGCGCTTGATCTGTACCGCGCCAAAATACACGGCCATGACGTAGAACGTCGTCTCCGTGGAGCCCTGCAGGGTGCTGACCAGATAGCCCACATAGGAATCCGGGCCGATAGCCGGGTCGTTGATGGTGGCGGCGACCAGCCCGTAGGCGCCGGAGCCGGACAGCGGCCGCAGCAGGGCCATGGGCAGGGCTTCGGGCGGCAGGCCGATATGAGCGGTAAAGTGGCCGATGGCGCCGACAATCACATCCATGGCGCCGCTTTGCCTGAACATGCCCACCGCCACCAGTATGGCCACCAGATAGGGAATGATTTTGATGGCCACCTGAAAGCCGTCTTTGGCGCCTTCCACGAAGACTTCGTACACCGGCACCTTGCGCAGTTTGCCGAATCCCAACAGCGCAATGGCCAGACCCGGCACGATCCACGGCCCGATGCTTTGGCCATAGATGACCGCCAGCGGCACGAAAGCCAGCACCGCGCCCAGCGACAGCAGGGAAACCCAGGTCGGGTAGGCGGCGCTGGCTTCCGCCGGCAGTGTTTGAGTTTCATCTTCCTGCATTTGCCCGGCGGCATCGGCCGGGCCGTGTGGCAGCGGCGAAAAACGTTGATAAAGCTTGGCCGCGAGTATGGCTGCCGTGGTGGAAACGATGGTAGCGAACAGGGTCGTCGGCAAAATGCCCGCCGGATCGGCCGAACCGGCGGAAGCGCGCAGGGCGATGATACCGGTGGGCAGCAGGGTAACGCTGGAGGTGTTGATGGCCAGAAACAGCACCATGGCGTTGCTGGCGGTGCCCTTGTGCGGGTTGAGTTTGTCCAGCTCCTGCATGGCGCGGATGCCGAATGGCGTGGCGGCATTGCCCAGCCCCAGCGCGTTGGCCGACATGTTCATGATCATTGCGCCCATGGCCGGATGCTCCGGTGGTACATCGGGGAACAGTTTTACCATCACCGGGCGCACCAGCTTGGCGATAATGGTGAGCAGGCCGCCGGCTTCCGCCACTTTCATCAGACCGAGGAAGAACGCCATCACGCCAACCAGCCCCAGGGCCAGCGTGACCGCAGCCTTGGCCGAGTCCATCATGTTGGCGGTGAGAGCCTGCATGGGCGCGACATCTTCCGGCGAGGCCGGAACCCAGCCGATCTGCTGCCAGCCGGTGAAGGCAAAAGCGATGAAAATGATCCAGAAAAAGATGGCGTTCATGGCCGGGTTTGGTAACACTCGCGTTTTTTGGTGGCGCAAACCTTACTATAGAATGCCGGACTTTTCAGATTTCCTGCTGGCCAATTTCGCCATTGCCGTGGGCGCGGTGCTGCAGGCTGCCACCGGGCTGGGCGCTGGCCTGATGATCGTGCCCCTGCTGGCGCTGATCAGCCTGCAATTCCTGCCTGCGCCGGTGATTCTGGCCAGTATGTTTCTGTCGGCTCTGATGGCGTGGAAGGAGCGGCGGCTGGTGGAATGGGATCATGTGCCGTCGATTTTCGCCAGCCTCACGGCGGGTAGCCTGCTGGCCGTGGCGGTGCTTTCGCGTCTGCCGCTGGACAAGATGAATCTGGTGTTTGGCCTGCTGATACTGGCGGGTGTTGCCATCAGCGTCGCGGGCTTGCGCATTCATCTGAATCATCCCAACGCCGCACTGGCCGGTTTCAGCTCCGGCTTTATGGGCACGCTGTCAGGTTTTGGCGCGCCGCCGCTGGCCTTGCTCTATCAGCACCACCCGGCGCCGGTCATGCGCGCCAGTCTGGCGGCATTGTATTTCATCACCTCGCCGTTGATTCTGTTGCTGCTGTGGTGGTCGGGGCATTTTGGCATCCCGCAGGTCTTGATCGGGCTGGGTCTGGCGCCGGGTTATCTGCTGGGATACTGGCTGGCGCGACCGCTGGCGCGGTTTTTCGACAAGGGTTATGCGCGGCCTGCGGTGCTGGCGTTTTCGACCATTGCTGCGTTGGTTCTGATTGCGCGCAGCCTGTAGGAGCGGATTCATCCGCCCAGCGTGGTATTCGGAAACACCGCTGGGCGGTTAAATCCACCCCTGCATTCGCAGGTCGGCTAGCTTCGGGCTGTGTTTACCGCTTTGGGCAAATTCTGATTGCCGCTCTGATCGATTTTCCCGGCCAGCCCTGCGAGGATTTTTCTCACCAGAGCCGGCCCCTGATAAATCAAGGCCGAATAAACCTGTACCAGATCAGCCCCGGCCAGCATTTTCTCCCACGCATCTTCCGCGCTGCTGATGCCGCCCACGCCGATGATGGGGATATCGCCCTGCAATTCGGCGTAAAGCGCGCGAACGACGGCGCTGGACATTGCCCGTTCCGGCTTGCCGCTGAGGCCGCCTGATTCATGCGCAAGCGGGTGGCCTGCGACCGCTTCCCGCGACAGCGTGGTATTGGTGGCGATCACGCCTTCGAAGCGGTGGTGCCTGAGTAGCTGCGCAATCACCTTAATTTGTTCGTCGTCCAGGTCGGGTGCGATTTTCAGGGCGATGGGAACGAGGCGATCATGACGTTCGGCGAGAACGGTCTGTTCCTGTTTAAGCGCGCCCAGCAGCTCGTCGAGTTTTTCCTCGCCCTGCAGGTCGCGCAGGTTTTTGGTGTTGGGCGAGGAGATGTTTACCGTGACGTAATCGGCCAGCGGGTAGGCGCCGCGCAGCCCGATGAGATAATCGTCGATGGCGTTGTCCACCGGGGTGGCGGCGTTCTTGCCGATGTTGATGCCAACGATGGTGTTGCTGCGATGCTTGCCGATATTGCGCAGAACGGTGTTCAGCCCCGGCGAGTTGAAGCCCATGCGGTTGACAATGGCTTCATATTCCGGCAGGCGGAACAGGCGCGGTTTTTCATTGCCGGGCTGGGCCAGGGGCGTCACCGTGCCCACTTCCACAAAGCCAAAACCCATGCGCGCGAAGGCGTCGATGCAGCAGCCGTGCTTGTCCAGGCCCGCCGCCAGCCCCAGCGGGTTGGGAAAGTCGATGCCCATGACGCGAACCGGCAAAGCCGGGACTTTCTGGCTGGCCAGTTTCGACAGCAGTGGCACAGACGAAGTAGCGCGCAGTGTTTTCAGCGTCAGTTCGTGCGTGGTTTCCGGGTCGAGCCGGAACAGCAGCGGCCGCAACAGCGGGTACAGGTCAAAAATACTCATGGCTCAGAACGATTCATGTTTGCCCAGCAGCCGCCACTGGCCTTCCGGCAGTTTGCCCAGCCGCACATTGCCGATACGCACGCGCTTGAGGCCGATGGCGCGCAGACCGACTTCCTCGCACATGCGCCGGATCTGGCGCTTGCGACCTTCCTTGAGAATGAACTTGAGCTGGTCGTTGTTGAGGCGCGTTACTATTGCCGGTTTCAGCGGGCGGCCATCCAGTTCCAGGCCATGGCGTAATAGCGCGAGGGTTTTATCGGTTACCTGCCCCCGAACGCGCACCAGATATTCTTTTTCCACGCCGGAATTTTCGCCGATGAGTTTTTTCGCCACGCGGCCGTCCTGGGTCATGACCAGCAGTCCCTGCGAGTCGATATCGAGCCGCCCGGCGGGGGCAAAACCGCGCAGATTGATGCTTTTGCCCCAGGGGCCTCTGGCGGCGCTTTTCCCGCCAAAGCAGTTTTCCGGCCGCACCAGTTCGATGGCGGAGCGGTAGCCATCTTCCGGTTGCCCCGAGACATATCCCACCGGTTTGTTGACAAGCACGGTTTTGCGGCTGTCCTGGGTCTGCCTGGCCTGCTTGTTCAGGGTGATTTTCTGGCTGGGCAGAATTTTGCTGCCCAGCGTCGAAACCACCTCGCCATCCACCATCACCCAGCCGCGCTCGATGTAGCGGTCGGCTTCGCGGCGCGAGCACAGGCCCTGGCGGGCCATGAGTTTGGACAGGCGTTCAGGTTGCATCAGGCGGGATTACTCGGTTCCGGGGATTCGCGTATAATTTGCCGCATTCTAGTTTAATCAAGAGACTCACACCATGCCCGAATACCGATCCCGCACCTCCACCGCTGGCCGCAACATGGCGGGCGCTCGCGCCCTGTGGCGCGCTACCGGCATGAAGGACGAGGATTTTTCCAAGCCCATCATCGCCATCGCCAACTCGTTTACGCAATTTGTGCCGGGACACGTACACCTCAAGGATCTCGGTCAACTGGTGGCGCGGGAGATCGAGAAAGCGGGCGGCGTGGCCAAGGAATTCGACACCATCGCTATTGATGACGGCATCGCCATGGGCCACGACGGCATGCTGTATTCGCTGCCATCGCGGGAAATCATTTCCGATTCAGTCGAGTACATGGTCAACGCCCACTGCGCCGATGCGCTGGTGTGTATTTCCAACTGTGACAAGATCACGCCGGGGATGCTGAATGCAGCGCTGCGGCTGAATATTCCGACTATTTTTGTTTCCGGCGGACCGATGGAGTCCGGCAAGGCGATGGTGGATGGCGAGGAAAAACATCTGGATCTGGTGGACGCCATGGTATCGGCGGCAGACCCGAACGAATCCGACGAAACCGTCACCATCATGGAGCGCTCGGCCTGCCCGACCTGTGGTTCCTGTTCCGGCATGTTTACCGCCAATTCCATGAATTGCCTGACCGAGGCGCTGGGTCTGTCGTTGCCCGGCAATGGCTCGCTGCTGGCGACCCACGCTGATCGCGAGGCGCTGTTTTTACAGGCGGGTCGGCGTATTGTCGATATGGCGCGCCAGTATTATGAGCAGGACGACGCGTCGGTATTGCCACGTTCCGTCGCCACGTTTGAAGCGTTTGAAAACGCCATGATGCTGGACATCGCCATGGGCGGTTCCACCAACACCGTGCTGCATTTGCTGGCGGCGGCGCAGGAAGCCGAGGTGGCATTCACCATGGACGACATGGACCGGCTGTCGCGCCGCGTGCCCAATTTGTGCAAGGTCGCGCCTTCCACCCAGAAATACCACATGGAAGACGTACACCGCGCCGGTGGTGTGATCGGCATACTGGGCGAGCTGGAAAAGGCCGGGCTGCTCAATGCTGACTGCAATACCGCCCACGGCGGCAAACTGGCGGATGTACTGGCGCAGTGGGATATCAACCGCACGGATAACGATACAGCGAAAAAACTTTATTCCGCCGCGCCCGGCAATGTGCCGACGCAAACAGCCTTCTCGCAGGACAAGCGCTGGCCCAGCCTTGATCTGGACCGCGCCGAAGGCTGCATCCGCGATCTGGAACACGCCTATTCCAGAGACGGCGGTCTGGCGGTGCTATACGGCAATATCGCGCTGGATGGCTGCATCGTCAAAACCGCGGGCGTGGACGAATCCTGTCTGACTTTCAGCGGCCCCGCGCGCATATTCGAAAGCCAGGATGACGCCGTGCAGGCCATACTCGGCAAACAGATCAAATCCGGCGACGTGGTGGTTATTCGCTATGAAGGCCCACGCGGCGGCCCCGGCATGCAGGAAATGCTCTATCCCACCAGTTACCTGAAATCCATGGGCCTGGGCAGGGAATGCGCGCTGATTACCGATGGCCGTTTTTCCGGCGGTACTTCCGGCCTGTCCATCGGCCACGTTTCGCCGGAAGCGGCGGAAGGCGGCAATATCGGCCTGCTGGAAGAGGGCGACGCCATCGCCATCGACATTCCAAACCGGCGTATTTCAGTGGAAATCTCCGACGAGGAATTCGCCAGACGCCGGAAAGCGATGGAAGCCAGAGGCAAGGACGCCTGGAAACCGGCCAGACCGCGCCAGCGCCATGTCAGCGCCGCGCTCAGGGCTTATGCGGCGATGACCACGTCCGCGGCGCGAGGCGCGGTCAGGGATGTGTCACAACTGGAAAAATAATAAATCTCCCCCCATCCCCCTCTTTGCAAAGAGGGGGCATTCTCCCTCCTTTTGTAAAGGGAGGGCTGGGGAGGGATTTTTGATTGTTCATCACTGCAAATGGGGGAACCCGGAATGAAAAAGCCACTGAAAATAATCCTGATTGCTGGATTGTTACTGGCGTCATCCTCAGTCGCGGTTCCATCATTCGCCCTGAAACCCGCCAAAGTTATCGGCTCCATTCAGGTTTACGAAACCGACAAGCCTTTCCGCGACGTGCGCGACGCCATCCTCAACGCCATCGCCGAAGAAGGCATGCGCGTGGCATTTCAGGCCCACAGCAAGCACATGCTGGACCGCACCGCCAAGGATCTGGGTTTCGACAACGTTTACGATACCGGCGCGGAAATCATCGAGTTCTGCAAGGCCGATCTTTCCCACAAGCTGGCCCAGGCCAATCCCCACTACATCTCGTTCTGCCCGTTCGCCATTGCCGTTTATGATATCAAGGCCCAGCCCGGTAAAACCTTCATTTCATTTGAACTGCCGCCGGATGACATACCCGAACTGAAACCGGTGATTGAAATGGTGGAGGGCATCGTCGAGCAGGGGCTGGAAGGGGAAGCGTGGTAGGGGGAGGATTCACCCGTTGCCTAGCGCCTCGTCAGACTCTGCCCAGCCAATATTGCGGGCGTCGTCGATGATGAGCAATTGCCAGTAGCTGAACGAGTCCGGAAACCTCACGATAAAGCAGCGTATATGGAAAATGCTTCATTCGGATTCGCCGGATATCGGGTTGTTGTTCAACGGGGTAACGACGGGGAGACTCACATACGCGCGCCAGCATTATTTCAAATTCTGATAAATATGAAGCGCCGAGACCAGCCTTTTTTGATTCCAGGTAGGCTACGGTCTCAAGATGCTCGGCTTCCGCTGCCGGGTGGAACACATAGTTCAACGTAAAACGGTCTGGGCTTTGCGCCTGACCTCTTCAGCGGGAACAGGTTGCACCAGCCCCGCGTCCAGGTCTCTGGCTCTATGCGCGGCCTCTATCAGCCAGTCTTTGGCAATTTCATCATCGGAAGGCGCATCGAGGCTCAGCAGTAGTTTGTGGGCCAGATCGGCCCGTTCCTCTTCGTTCAGGTGAAGGGCAATTTTTTCGATTTGCTTAAGATTCATTGGGTTGCATCCCGAGCCGCGTCTGTACTTGTGGGGAGAATTATAGCAAAGAATATGGGTTACTCCGCAGCCTGACTCAAAACGGCAATGCCGTCCCCGGAATCGCCGCCTCAATCAATGCCCTGAATTTATCCTGGATTCGTTTCAGCGCTGCTTCGTTATCCGCCTCAAAGCGAATGACGAGTATGGGCGTGGTGTTGGATGCGCGGATCAGTCCGAAGCCGTCTTCCCAGTCCACGCGCAGGCCGTCGATGGTGCTGATGCGCTGGGCGTCGTCGAAGTCGGCCTTGGCGGCGATTTTTTCCATGGCGGCGAAGTGTTCGCCTTCGGCAAAGCCTTCCAGTCGCAGTTCCGGCGTGCTCACGGTGTCGGGCAGGTTGGCGAAGATGTCGTGGGTGGATTCGTCGGAACTGGACAGTATTTCCACTAGCCTCGCGGCGGAGTAGAGGGCGTCGTCGAAGCCGTACCAGCGGTCATTGAAAAACAGATGGCCGGACATTTCACCGGCGAAGGCAGCGCCGGTTTCCTTGAGTTTGGCCTTGATGAAGGAGTGGCCGGTTTTCCACATGAGCGGCTGACCGCCGGCTTTTTCGATTTCCTTGTGCAGGGTGCGCGAGCATTTTACGTCGTAGATGATTTCTACGCCGGGGTTGTGTTTGAGTATGTCGCGTACGTAGAGAATCATCTGGCGGTCGGCCCAGATAATCTTGCCGTCGGGGGCGATGACGCCGAGGCGGTCGCCGTCGCCGTCGAAGGCCACGCCGAGGTCGGCTTTCTGTTCTTTTACGGCGGCAATCAGGTCGTTGAGATTTTCCGGCTGGCTGGGGTCGGGATGGTGATTGGGAAAATTGCCGTCGATTTCACAAAACAGTTCGGTCACTTTGCAGCCCAGTTCTTTCAGCAGGCGCGGCCCCAGTTCGCCCGCCACGCCGTTGCCGCAATCGACGACGATGTTCAGCGGCTTGCCCATTTTGATGTCGCTGGTGATGCGCTGGATGTATTCGTCTCTGACATCCATGTCTTTTGATGTGCCGCTGCCTTCGCGCAGGTCATTGTCGATGATGCGCTGCTTGATGGCCTGAATGTCATCGCCGGACAGGGTTTTTTCGTCGATGACCATTTTCAGGCCGTTGTAGTCGGGCGGGTTGTGGCTGCCGGTGACGGCCACGCAGCAGCCGGTATTCAGCTTGTAGGCGGCATAATAGACCACTGGCGTGGGCACCATGCCGATATTGATGACGTTGCAGCCAGCGGCCTTGATGCCGTCCATGAGCGCGCCCTGTATGGCTGGGCCGGACAAGCGACCGTCGCGACCGGTGACGATGGTATCGCGGCCTTTGTCCAGGGCTTCTGAACCCAGCGCCTGGCCGACCTTGAACACGATGTCGGTGGTCAGGGTTTTATCGACGATGCCGCGGATGTCGTAGGCCTTGAAGATCTCGTCG
>JALXFQ010000411.1 GCA_027067235.1 Gammaproteobacteria bacterium | reverse complement strand
GGGCAGCGGGACGCCGGCGCCGTTGTCGCCGGCGTCCCGCTGCCCTGCTGGATGACGCTGTCCGGTTTTACCGCCTGACGACTGAAATAGGCCAGACTCAGGCTGGTAATGAAAAACACGGTTGCCAGGGCAGCAGTCAGGCGGGTGAGAAAATTCGCCGACCCGGCGCTGCCAAAAAAAGTCTGGGAAGCGCCGAATGAAGCACCCATGTCGGCACCCTTGCCGTGTTGCACCAGAATCAGTCCGATGAGCGCGGCGGATACCAGGATGTGAGCAACCAGTACGATGTCATGCATTGTTCAATACCCTCTAGGCAGCGCGGCAAATGGCCAGAAATTCCGCCGCATCCAGCGATGCGCCGCCGATCAGTCCGCCGTCGATATCGCTCTGGGAGAACAACTCTTCGGCATTACCGGATTTCACGCTGCCGCCGTACAGTATGCGTAATCCTTCGGCGATGGTGGAATCCATGCCGGCCAGCTTGCCGCGGATAAAGGCATGAACTTCCTGTGCCTGCCGGGGAGTAGCGGTCTTGCCGGTGCCGATGGCCCATACTGGCTCGTAAGCGATAATGGCATTGGCCAGCGTGGCGATGCCGTTGGCCTGGATCACTGCGTCGAGCTGACGGGCAACCACGGATTCGGTGTTGCCGGCTTCACGCTCTTCCAGCAGTTCGCCCACGCATAAAACGGGAATCAGGCCGTGCTTCTGCGCCCTGGCGAATTTTCTGGCCACCACCTCGTCCGATTCGCCGTACAGGGCGCGGCGCTCGGAATGGCCGACGATGACATGGGTACAGCCGTAGTCTTTCAGCATGGGGCCGGATATTTCGCCGGTAAAGGCACCACCATCCTGGTCGCTGAGGTTCTGCGCGCCCAGCTGCACAGCACTGCCGGAAACGATGGATTCGGCATCGGCGATATGAATATACGGCGGGCAGATCAGCACTTCTGCGTTTTTTACCGCATTAACGCCATCAACCAGGCCTCGCGCCAGAGCCGCCGCTTCTGACCTGCGAAGATTCATTTTCCAGTTACCTGCTACCATCGGGCGTCGCATGCCGAGCCTCCAGAAATCGTGTCATTCGAGAAAGGCGCGGATGTTACCTAGCCGGACACAGGAAAGCAATCAGGACTGCAGCCCACTGCTGCCGGTCGCTAGTTTCCGCGCATTTCTTCCATGGTAAGGGTCCGCAGACCCTGCGGCACGACAAACAGGGCGGCGTCGGCGCTGTAGGCTTGTTCGAAATCAGTCAGCTCGCGCAGGCGCCCGCGCCAGTCCTGCTCGCGCACGGGGAAGCCCTGGCGATATTCGCGCCCGGGCTGGAATACAAAAGAGGACAGCTCGCAATCGCTGGTGAACGGTTCTGGCGTGGCTGCCAGGCCGATGGCCTGCTCTGACGCCAGCACTTCGGCGAATTCGATCAGGGCTCTGGCCGCGTCCTGCAACGCGCCATCGAGAACCACGATGTCATGGCAGACCGTGCCGTTGGTGCTGATCCGGTAGTGGCGGGTGGGATGACCGGCGATGGCGGGCAGCGGGCCGCCCTGCACGACCGTGGTCTCGTTCTCGAACGCGGCCGGCGGTTTCAGGCTGATGGCATTTTGCGAAATCAGCAAATCCGTATGATCATCGAGATTGATATCGTGGATCAGGCGTTTTTTGCGATCCAGCAGCAGAAAACCGCTGTCGTCACCGACAATATCCATGCGCATGAAATCCGGCCGGACCAGTATGCGGTGCTGCACCGGCTCGATGCCAGGCGCACTTTCACGCACGATCAGGCGGGTCACGTCACCAGCGCCGGCGAGCGCGGGCCAAGCGAAAAAACAAACCAGCAACAGAATACGAAAAACGCCAGACATGCCCTGTTCAGATCAATGTCAGATCGCCGCCAGACCCGCCGCCAGATCGGCTTTCAGGTCATCCACGTGCTCCAGACCCACCGACAGGCGCACAATATTGTCATGCACGCCGGCCGCATCGCGTTCTTCCTGCGTCAGGCGGCCGTGGGTGGTGCTGGCGGGATGGGTGATGATGGACTTGGTGTCACCCAGATTGGCAGTTTTGGAAACCAGCCCGGTGCCATCTATCATGCGCCAGGCCGCGGCCTTGTCGCCATTGATTTCAAACGCCAGCATGCCGCCGTAGCCCTGCTGCTGGCTTTTCGCCAGTGCGTGCTGCGGATGGGAAGCCAGGCCGGGATAATAGACCCTGCTCACCTGCGGCTGTGCTTCCAGCCATTGCGCCAGCGCCAGGGCGTTGTCGCTGTGCGCCTGCATGCGCAAACCCAGCGTTTCCATGCCTTTCAGAAACACCCAGGCATTGAACGGGCTCATGCAGGGCCCGGCGCTGCGCAGAAAACCGTATACCTGCTCCCCGACGATGTCTTTCGATCCGGCCACGGCGCCGCCCAGCACCCGGCCCTGGCCATCCATGTATTTGGTGGCCGAATACACCGAGATATCCGCGCCCAGTTCCAGCGGGCGCTGCATCATCGGCGTGAGAAAAGTATTGTCCACCGCCAGCAGCGCGTCATGGGCGTGGGCCACTCGCGCAAGCGCGGCAATATCGGCCAGCTCCATCAGCGGATTCGACGGCGTTTCCACGAACAGCATGCGGGTTTGCGGCTTAATCGCCGCGGCCCAGGCGTCGACATCGGTCATATCCACATAGTCGAAGCTGAGGCCAAAGCGATCCAGTATCTTTTCGAACAGTATGATGGTGGAGCCAAACAGGGCGCGCGATGTCACGACATGGTCGCCCGCGCTCAGCACACCCATCATGGTCGCCAGCACGGCCGACATGCCGGACGCGGTGGCGACGCAGGCTTCCGCGCCTTCCACCGCCGCCAGACGCTGCTCGAAAGTGCGTACCGTGGGATTGGTAAAGCGGGAATAGATATTGCCTGCCGATTCACCAGAGAAACGCTGTGCCGCCATCTCGGCGGAATCGTAGACGAAGCTTATGGTGGGAAAAATCGCTTCCGACTGTTCGCCTTCCGGCGTGCGCTGATAGCCGGCGCGTACTGCCAGCGTATCGCGATGGTATTTTTTCTCAGCCATGATCCAGCGCCAGTTCCTGATGCTTCTCGGAGCATTGCTGCTTGGCCTGGTCATTGCGGGCCTGGCCGATATCGTGCAGATAGGCCTCGTTGACCGTGCCGGTGATATAGCGCCCGTCAAAACAGGAAGTATCGAATTCCTTCAGCGCCGGGTTGCCTTCGCGGGCGGCAGCGATGAGGTCGTCGAGATCCTGATAAATCAGTTTGTCAGCGCCGATTTCCTCGGCCACCTGCTCCACCGTGCGACCGTGGGCAACCAGCTCTTCCACCGTGGGCATGTCAATGCCATAAACATTGGGATAACGAATCGGCGGCGCGGCCGAGGCGAAATAGACCTTGTTGGCGCCGGCTTCCCGCGCCAGCTCGATGATCTTGCGCGAGGTGGTGCCGCGGACGATGGAATCATCCACCAGCAGCACGTTCTTGCCGCGAAATTCCAGTTCGATGGGATTCAGCTTCTGGCGCACCGATTTGCTGCGCTGGTTCTGACCCGGCATGATGAAAGTTCGGCCGATGTAGCGGTTCTTGATGAAACCTTCGCGGTGGCAGAGTTTCAGATTGTTCGCCAGCTGCATGGCCGCGGTGCGGCCGCTGTCGGGTATGGGGATGACCACGTCGATGTCGTGATCCGGCCATTCGCGGCGGATTTTATCGGCCAGTTTGTCGCCCATGCGCAGACGGGTCTTGTGTACCTGTATGTTGTCCAGGGTCGAATCCGGCCGGGCAAAATAGACATATTCGAAAATGCAGGGCGCATGAGTGGCGGGCTTCACCACCTGACGGGTATGGGCAACGCCGTTTTCGTCCACCAGCAGGGCCTCGCCGGGCATGAGGTCGCGCACCAGTTCAAAACCGCAAATATTCAGCGCCGCGCTTTCCGAGGCGACC
>JALXFQ010000410.1 GCA_027067235.1 Gammaproteobacteria bacterium | reverse complement strand
TGCTTGGCGTACGGCGCCAGCGCCGTGGCTGGCTGATATTTGACTTTAACTTCAGGGTCAAACCCGGTAAATTCCACGCGTTTTCAGCATCCGGGACGTAAACGCGCAGACCCTGGATGACCGGCTTTATCAACCCGGCAAATGGACCAGTCAACATGAGCAGAATTCTGACCCTGAATTACGAGTACCCGCCACTGGGCGGCGGCGGTGGTTATCTGTGCCGTGACGTGATGGAGGAATTCGTGGCGCAGGGACATGAGGTAACCGTCGTGACTTCCGCTTTCTCCGACCTGCCGCAATCCGAAACAAGCAATGGCGTCGAGATACTGCGAGTACCGGTGCTGGCGCGCAAGGGTCAGAATTCAGCCAGCATCGTTTCCATGCTGAGCTATTATCCCTCTGCTGTGCGCAAGGCCGGCGAGCTGCTGAAAACCGGCCGTTTCGACATTATCAACACCTATTTCGCCATTCCCACCGGGCCAGTGGGAAACCGGCTTTCAAAAAAACACGGCCTGCCCAATGTGCTCAGCCTGATGGGCGGCGACGTCTATGATCCGAGCAAGACATTGTCGCCGCACAAGACGCCCCTGCTGAACCGGACGGTGGCCCGCGTATTGCGCGACGCCGACCATGTGTTCGCCGGGTCCAGTGAAATAAGACGCGGCGCGCTGGAATACTATGGTATTGACCGGGAAGTGGAAGTGGTGCCTTTTGGCATCAAGCCGTTTGATTGTCTGGATATTCCCCGTGCCGAAGCCGGTGTTCCCGAAGACCGCGTCATCCTGCTGACCATCGGTCGCCTGGTTGCGCGTAAAAACCTGGATGATCTGATAGACGTCATCGCCATGGTGAAAAACGATTATCCGGTGCGTTTGTATATCATGGGAGGCGGTCCGCAGCAGGAGCATTTGCAACAGCGCATCGACGAGCAGGGTCTGCAACAGGAAATCGTGCTGCTGGGCCGGGTCAGCGACGCCGACAAGGCGCGCTATGTATCCGCCTCGGACATCTATGTTTCCACATCCATGCATGAGGGTTTCGGGCTGGTGTTTCTCGAGGGCATGAATTGCGGTCTGCCGGTGGTGAGTTACGATGTCGGCGGTCAGGTGGATTTTCTCATCGAGGGCAAAACCGGCTATATCGCCAGGCTGGGGAACACCCGCGAATTCGCGGAAAAGCTGTCACGTCTGCTGGCCGACGAGAAATTGCGGCGCGAAATCAGCGATTTCAACCGGCAGCATGTCAGGCAGTATTATATCGCCAATGCCTGCCAGCGTTATCTGCAGGTGTTTGACGAACTCATCAGAAATCACTCTTCAGCGGCCTGATCGCGATGGCGCCGCCAAAAGTCTCGAGCAGTTCCCCGACAGTGATGTAACGCGGGAATCCGGTGGCTGAATCAGTCCATATTTCGCACTGAATGGCGCTCAATGCCGGTTGCTGGGTGGAGCGCAACTGCAGCCGGGTAATCACATTGTCAGTAAGCTGATCCACATCCTCGCTGCCGCGGCGGACTTGCATGATGCGCGCGCGGCCGGGCGCAACCGTCTGCAGCCTGCTTTCACGCTTGCGGGTTTCCAGCCAGCAATGGTGTTCGTAGAGATCCATGTTCTTGAAATTTACCGGCTGCCCGTACTGGTACAGCGCTCGCGAATGGTTGGCCGGGATGATGACCGGTTTCACGATTTCCACCGTGGTGGCGGGCGGCAGCTGGTAGGCGTATTGCGTTTCAGCGGCCTGCGCCGCCAGCGGCAGAAACAGCGCCAGTAAAGAGCTTGCGGTTTTCATCGTGTCATCCTCAACTCACAACATGCGTGGGATCGCCCCGCACAAAGGCCGCCACATTTTTTGCCATTTTATCGACCAGGGCCTGGCGGGCGATACGGCTGGCCCAGGCCACATGGGGCGTAATAACCAGACCGGGCAGGTTCGCCCGGAGCAGAGGATTATCGGCCTTTGGCGGTTCGGTTTCCAGCACGTCCAGCCCGGCACCGCCAATTTCGCCGTTGCGCAGGGCTTGCAGCAAGTCTGCTTCGCGCACCAGGGCGCCGCGCGCAGTGTTGATGAGTATGGCATCGTTTTTCATCAGTGCCAGCTCGCGCTGGCCGATCAGACCGCGTGTTTCATCGGCAAGCGGGCAATGCAGTGAAACAATGTCGGCGCGGGTCAGCAGCTCATCCAGCGGTACGCGGCCGCTCTGGTTTTGAGCGTTGCCCCGCAGGGACTGGCTGATCAGCACGTTCATGCCCAGGCATTCCGCCGCCTGCGCCACCGCCCGGCCGAGCACACCATGGCCGATGATGCCCAGGGTGCTTCCGCCCAGTTCGGCAATGGGGAAATCCAGCCGGCAGAACATGCGCGAGCGGCTCCAGCCGCCGTTTCTGACCATTTGCTCATAGGCCAGCAGGTTTCTGCGCAGCGCGAAAATCAGGCTGAAAACGTGTTCAGTCACCGATCGCGTGCAGTAGTCAGTTACATTGCAGACAGTGATGCCCAGTTCTCTGGCGGCAGCTAGATCCACGTTGTTGGTGCCGGTGGCGGCAATGCAGATCAGTTTCAGGTTTTTCGCCGCGCGCAAGGTACTTTCCGCGAGTAATACCTTGTTGGTGACCGCTACCTCGGCGCGCCGGATGCGCGCGGGCAACTGCGCCGGTTGGGTTTCACGGTGAATCTGCCAGTGCGGCAGGGTCGCCAGCAGCGGCGCCAGGTCGATATCGCCGTTATCAAAACTGGCGGCGTCCAGGATCACGCCTGTGGACAGGGTTTCAGGCATGATCGAGCAGCCATTGGCGGGCGCGCAGCAGACAGACCACGGTTTTGGCGTCGGTTATTTCGCCAGCAAGCGCCATACCCGCCGCGTCATCCAGCGCCAGCCACTGGATCTCGATCAATTCGCCCGTCTCCGGCGCAGCCACGCCCTGGTCCAGACCGGTCGCCAAATAACAATGGATGATTTCGTCGCAAAAACCGGGTGAGGAATAGACCCCGCCCAGCGCCTGCCAGTTGCGGGCGGCGAGCCCGGTTTCCTCGCGCAATTCCCGTTTCGCCGTTGTTCCGGGGGATTCCGGCCGGTCGATCTTGCCGGCGGGCAGTTCCAGCAGCCAGCCGCCGGTGCAATGGCGGTATTGCCGGATCAGGCAGACCTGATCGTGCTGATTGACGGCGGCAATGGTGGCACCGCCGGAATGACGCACGCATTCGAAATCCATAACCTGCCCGTCGGGCAGGGCAGCAGTTTCCAGGCGTACATCGATAACCGCGCCCTGGTATATTTCATTTATAGATTTCATCAGGTTAACAGAATGGAGAAATAATTTTTCAATTTGGCGTCCCGTTCAGCTTTGGTTCAGTTAGCCCGCACTAGACTGCAGTCAACATCAAACAACACCACGGAGAAACTGACATGAAACAGCTACTGGCGAAAGCCCTGTTGGCCGCGATGTTCATTGTACCGGCTGCGGCCAATGCAAGTCATGACTATTATGACGATGATGATCTGATCGTTGATTCGGATTACTCGGAAACCGTTACCGACATACATTATGCCAAAGTGACCGATGTCGACCCCATCGTCGAATACATCAAGATAGCCAAGCCTCATCGCGAATGCCACAACAGGGTCGTGCATGTGGAAGGTTACAAGAACCGCTCGGCCACACCAGCCCTGTTCGGTGGTATCATAGGTGGCGCCGTGGGCAACCACGTGGGCAAAGGCAAGGGACGGCAGGTGGCGACCCTGGCGGGTGCATTGCTGGGCGCTTCCATCGGCAACGATATCCGCCGGCGCAACAACTACCGGGTACGCGGACACGATGAAGTGAGAAAATCCTGCTATACGGTCAACGACTATGTCCAGAAACGCAAGGTCACGGGTTATAATGTGACCTATCGCTATCGCGGCCAGACGTATACCACGGTGATGGATCATCGCCCCGGTAAGCGCATCAAGGTACAGGTCGCCGTATCGCCTCTGGACTGAAACCGGAAATGGGCATCATGTTGAAATCTGTTAAATCACTGTTCGCAATCCTGCCGCTGGCTGTGTTGGCGCAGCCGGCGAGCGCCGACTGGCGGGATGCGGTCTGGGCCGCGCCGGCAACGGGTTTTCTGCAACTGGCCGATATATCCGCCGATACGGCGGCGGCCCGCGCCAGCGGCAAGACCCGCGGACGGGTGCTTTCCACACGACGCAAGGCGCGCAAGGGACATGATGTTTACATAGTCAGGATCCTGACCCCGGGCGGTCGGGTAAAGCGGGTCGTGATTGACGCCAAAAGTGGCAAGGTCAGACACCGCTAGGGCCATGCGCGTTCTGGTGCTGGAAGATGAACCACTGCTGCGCGAACAGCTGGTCAGGCGCCTGCGCAAGGCCGGCTACGCGGTCGATCCGGCCGAAGACGGGCGCGAAGGACTGTTTCTCGGCAGCGAAATAGATTTCGATGTGGCCATCGTCGATCTGGGCCTGCCCGATATCTCCGGCATGGAAGTCATCGAAAAACTGCGCCGCAACCAGCGCCGGTTTCCCATACTCATACTGACTGCCCGCGGGCGCTGGCAGGACAAGGTGGACGGCCTGGACGCGGGCGCCGATGACTATCTGGTCAAGCCATTCGAAATGGAAGAACTGCTGGCGCGTCTCAATGCCCTGCAACGGCGCGCGGCGGGCTGGACCCAGCCGGTGCTGCGCTTCGGCCCGGTCGCCATCGACACCAAGGCGCAAACGGTCAGGCTGAATGGCGACGAGGTGGAGATGACCTCGTACGAATACAAGGTGCTGGAGTATCTTGCCAGCCACGCCGGCAAAGTGGTGTCCAAAACCGAGCTGACGGAACATATATACGATCAGGATTTTGACCGCGACAGCAACGTCATCGAGGTCTTTATTGGCCGACTGCGCAAAAAACTGGACCGGGACAATACACTGAAGCCCATCGAAACCCTGCGCGGCCGCGGCTACCGCTTTTCCCTGCAGGAAAGCGCCGCTTGAGCGTTTCCATTCGCCGGCGTTTGCTGATTACCGGCAGCCTGGTATTGGCGGCATTTATCGGGCTTACCGGCGTGGCGCTGGACCAGGCCTACCGGAGTTCGGCCCTGGAAGCGCTGAAAGAGCGTGGTCAGGTGCGCATCTACTCGTTGATTTCCGCGGCGGAAACGCCGGATTTCCCCACGGGTGAGCAACTCATCGAAATGCCCGCCGAGCTGCCGGAAACGCGTTTTTCCGAACAGGGCTCAGGGCTGTACGGTATGATAACCCGCCCGCCGGACAATCGGGTGTGGCGCTCGCCTTCCTCCGCCGGACTGGAACTGCCGACGCCGGAAACGCTCACCACGGGCGAATGGAATGACGATTTTGAGCAGGCTGGCCCTCTGGTTCTGTATCGCACCAGTTACCAGGTGGAATGGGAGGCAGACGATGGTCAGTATTACCCGCTGGTTTTTTCGGTTTACGAAGAGCCGGATGCCTATTTCGCCCAGATAGCGTCCTTTCGGCACACTCTGTGGATCTGGCTGGGCGCTACCGGCCTGACCTTGTTGCTGGCGCAGTTGCTGATGCTGGCCTGGAGCCTGAAACCGCTGCGCAAAATTGCGCGGGACCTGTCCCGGATTGAACGCGGAAAGGCGGAAAAACTCAATGGTGACTATCCCCGCGAGCTGAGCGGGCTGGCCGCCAATATCAATGCCTTG
Organism: Gammaproteobacteria bacterium; assembly: GCA_027067235.1. Lineage (GTDB taxonomy): Bacteria > Pseudomonadota > Gammaproteobacteria > QOAV01 > QOAV01 > QOAV01. The sequence goes on along the minus strand of JALXFQ010000410.1, from coordinate 6,044 downwards.
CTGCAAACCGAGAAACGCCGCCTGCAGCGCTACCGCAATGCCCTGGGCGACCTTTCCCACAGTCTGAAAACGCCGCTGGCCATATTGCGCGGAGAAACCGGCAGGGACGGCTCCATGCCGACGCGGGAACTGCTGATGGAGCAGACCGAGCGCATGCAGCAGACCATTGACCATCATTTGCAAAAAGCCAGCGCCGCCGGCCGCTCGGCCCTGGGCAAACCGCAGGCCATACAGCCGCTGGTGGAAAAAATACTCGCTGCATTACACAAGGTCTATGCAGACAGGCGAATACGGGTCGATGTCAACATCGAGCCAGATGCGGCCTATCCCATGGAGCAGGGCGACCTCATGGAACTGCTCGGCAACCTGCTGGACAATGCCTTCAAATGGGCGCAATCCCGCATCAGGCTCACCGTCACCACGGACGATGCAGGCATGCAGCTGACGGTGGAAGATGACGGCCCCGGCATCGACGCCAGGCTCAGACAGCGGATACTCGGGCGCGGTATCCGTGCGGACAGCGTGACCGACGGCCATGGCCTGGGGCTGGCCATGGTGCGCGAGCTGGTTTCTCTGTACGGCGGCCATCTGCGCATTGAATCCTCGCCGTTGCGGGGGGCGCTGTTTCGCGTGGCGCTGCCTGATCCGGGCGTTACAGCGCCTGACGACAGACAGCCCTGACATATGACCCGGGTTGCCGGCCAGGAACGCCTTCGGTCAGTGAAAATCCCGCGAGCGGGTTTGCAGTTTGCCCAGCAGACCGCTGTAGTCTTCCAGTTTTTCGGCGATGAAATGCACGACTTCGCCTTCCTTTTCCACCTTGCCGCTGACCACCAGCAGCGGCGCATGCAACAGGATGCGTCGCTGCTTCTCCGCCAGATCGCGCCAGACGATGATGTTGGCCTGGCCGGTTTCGTCTTCCAGAGTGAGAAAAGTCACGCCGGCGGCGGTATGGGGGCGCTGGCGGCCGATAACGATGCCGGCGGCGCGGCTGCGCTGGCCGTGGCGCAGCTGTTTCAGTTGGCCCAGCGGTAACAGCCGGGCGCGATCCAGCTTTTCACGCAGCAGCGCCAGCGGGTGGCGACCCAGGGTAAGGCTGGTGAGGGCGTAGTCGTCCAGCAGGCGCTCGCCTTCGCCGGGCTCCGGCAACCGGGTCGGGGTTTCTTTCAGCGGCGCCTGTTGCAGCAGCGGCGTGGTTTTATGCTGACCCCACACCTGCCAGCGGGCGTCATTGCGATGTTCGCTCAGGGAACGCAATGCGCCGCTGGCGGCGAGGATATCCAGTTGCCGGCGGTTCAGGCCGGTTCCGGTGGCCAGATCCCGGATGCTGGCGAAAGGGCGCTCCCTGCGTTGCGCCACAATCATGTCAGCGGCCCGCCGGGACATGCCTTTCAGCAGTCGAAAACCCATGCGCAGGGCGGGCTTGCCGGCGGTTTTTTCCAGCGTGCAGTCCCAGTCGCTGGCCAGTGCATCCACCGGGCGCACTTCGACGCCATGACGACGGGCGTCCTGCAGCAGCTGGTCGGGACGGTAAAACCCCATGGGCTGGCTGTTGATGAGAGCGCAGACAAAAGCCGCCGGTTCGTGCGCCTTGAGCCAGGAGGAGACATAAGCCAGCAGGGCGAAACTGGCGGAATGGGATTCGGGAAAACCATAATCGCCAAAACCCAGTATCTGCTGGTAGATCTGTTCGGCAAAGTCCAGTGGGTAGCTGCGCGCCAGCATGCCGTCGATGAGCTTTTTGCGGAACGGCTCCATGCCGCCCTTGCGTTTCCATGCGGCCATGGCGCGGCGCAGTTGATCGGCTTCGCCGGGGCTGAATCCGGCGGCGACCATGGCCAGCTTGATGACCTGTTCCTGAAAAATGGGAATGCCCAGGGTGCGTTCCAGCACGGGCCGCAGATCGTCGCTGGGGTATGCGACTTTTTCCTTGCCCTGACGCCGCCGCAGATAGGGGTGCACCATGCCGCCCTGAATGGGGCCGGGGCGCATGATCGCCACTTCGATCACCAGATCGTAGTAACTGGCCGGTTTCAGGCGCGGCAGCATGGACATCTGGGCGCGTGATTCGATCTGGAATACGCCGATGGTGTCGGCTTGCTGGATCATGCGATAGGTGGCCGGGTCGTCCGGCGGAATGTCCTGCATGCGCAGGCGGCGACCGCTGGTGTTCTCGATCAGATCCAGCGTTTTGCGAATGGCGCTGAGCATGCCCAGCGCCAGCACGTCCACTTTCATGAAGCCCAGGGTTTCCAGATCGTCCTTGTCCCACTGGATGATGGTGCGGTCCGCCATGCTGGCGTTCTCGATGGGCACCAGCGCGGACAATTTCTGGCGGGCGATGATGAAACCGCCGGTATGCTGGGACAGATGGCGCGGAAAACCGATAATTTCATTGACCAGGGTCATGAGCTGGCTGATGAGCTGGCTGTCCGGGTCAAAACCGGCGTCGCGCAGGCGTTCCGGTTTCACCTTGCGGCCGTCCCACCAGGCCAGTGATTTGGCCAGCGCATCCACCTGATCCAGCGACAGACCCAGCGCCTTGCCCACATCACGCACGGCGCTGCGCGGGCGGTAGGTGATGACGGCGGCGGCGATGGCGGCGCGCTCGCGGCCATATTTGCGGTAAATATACTGGATGACTTGCTCGCGCCGCTCATGCTCGAAATCCACGTCGATATCCGGCGGCTCGTTGCGTTCTTTCGAGATGAAGCGCTCGAACAACAGGTCTACCCGGGCCGGGTCCACCTCGGTAATGCCGAGGCAGTAGCAAACGGCGGAATTGGCGGCGGAACCGCGCCCCTGACACAGGATTTTCTGGCTGCGGGCATATTTCACGATGTCGTAAACGGTCAGGAAATACGGCTCGTATTGCAGCTCGGCGATCAGCGCCAGTTCCTTTTCCACCAGCTTGCGAACCTTCACCGGTTCGCCGCCGGGCCAGCGGCGCCGGATGCCCGCTTCGGTTTCCTGGCGCAAGTAACTGCTCACGGTGTGGTTTTCGGGAATGATTTCATCGGGGTACTGGTAATGCACTTGGTCCAGGCGGAATTGGCAGAGGCTGGCGATGCGCAGGGTCTCGTCCAGTAATTCACGCGGGTACAGGCGGGCCAGTTTTTGCGTGGATCGCAGGTGGCGTTCGCCATTGGGGTACAAACGCTGCCCGGCCTGGCTGATGGCGCAGCCGTGGCGAATGCAGGTCAGCACATCCTGTAACCGGCGCCGCCCGGCATCGTGCATGTGTACGTCGCCTGCCGCCGCCAGCGCCAGCCTGGCAGCGGCGGCAATACGGGACAGGGCTTGCAGGCTCTGCTCATCATCAGCCGACAACACACGCTCATACAACAGCCAGCAGCGTTTGGGGAAACGCTCCGCCAGCCATTGGGTCTGTTCGATCAGCACCTCTTCACCAGGCAAGGGCAGGGTCGGCGCCAGCAAGGCAAGGCAATCCGGCAATCCCTGATCCAGCATTGGCCGTTCGATGTGGTAGCTGCCTTTTTCCGATTGCCGGCGGCAGTCGGTAATCAACTGGGACAGCGCCGAATAGCCCGCAAGATTCGTCGCCAGCAGCAGCAGCCGCATGCCGTCATCGAAACGGAATTCACTGCCGATAATCAGATGAAAATTCAGTTCACGAGCCACGCGCCAGGCGCGCACCACGCCCGCCAGCGAACATTCGTCGGTAATGGCCAGCGCCCGATAGCCGAGGTCATGAGCGCGTTGCACCAGCTCTTCCGGGTGCGATGCACCGCGCAGGAAGGTGAAATTACTGATGCAGTGCAGTTCCGCGTAGTGGATGTCAGCCGAACACGCCATGGATAAACCACTCACCCGCATGGTGATACAGCCAGTAGGTAACCCCGCTGCGGTGACGGGCGCGATAATAATCCCGCCGTATGTCGTCTTCCCACCAGCCGCTGGCGATGCGTTCCGGGCCGCGCCAGTGACGGAAAGAGCGGATGCTGCTCAGCTTGCGCGGTTGCGGCAGCAGCCACAGCGGACGTGGCGGTAATTGATCAGGCGGTGGCGTGGCTTTGCCGGGAGCGACGCGGGCCCAGGCCAGTTCCGGCCGGTGATCGGGCAGGGCGCGCAGCTGATACACGGCCTGCGCTCCCAGCCGCGCCTGCAGTTTTTCCAGTAGCGGCTCGATGGCGTCGATATTCTGCCCCATATCCCGCAGCAGGCTCAGGCTGTCCGCCGCCTTCGGCCAGAAGCGGTTGACCTGCAGGGTGATTTTTTCCACGCTGGCGGGCAGGGGCAGGCGCTCCAGTTGCTCGTGCAGCAACAGGCTGATGCGGCTCATGTCGCGCCCCGGGTGTAATAATTGCTGCTGGTGGCGCGTGGGCGCTCGCCGGTAATGATGAAAAATCCAGTGCAGTTGCTGTACCGCGCTGCAGGTCTGCGCCAGAGCTTCGTCCAGCTCGTCCAGCAGTCGCCGGGCGTAGAACAGCAGCTGGCCGGCACTGGCGGTTTCGTATTCCAGCTCCAGAGTACGCCGAAACCGGCATGGCGGGCGCCAGTTCCGGCGCGGATCGGGCAGGCGGCCGAGGATTTTCAGCGCCATCTGCTCCAGCTCCGGGCCGAAACGCAACATGCGGTCTTTTTCCGGCAGGGTCAGATAATCATTCAGAGTGTGTACGCCAATACGCGCCAGTTTCCGGGTGATTCCGGCATCGACCGGAAAAGCACCAAGCGGGATCTGAGCGGGTCGGTTCTGCCGGCTGCGCGCCAGCAGCAGGGCGCCGGTGGGGGTTTCATGCAGGGCGGTGTAAACAATATGGCCCTGTTCGCGCAGCAGACCCTGTAAATGGCGGCGCAGAAACTTCGTCTGCCACAACCGGGCGCTGGCGCCCACCTCCAGCAACAGGCCTTGTGGCGGCTCCAGCGATATGCGGGATGAAAAATCCAGACAGATCAGGGCCAGTTGTTCCAGCCGGCTTTGCTCGGCATCCGCGCGGCGTGGATATGTCTGCAGATCGGGGCATTGCGCCAGCGCCGCTTTCAGCGCCATGCCGGGGACAATGCCACAGCGCCGGGCGCGTGAATTTCCCAGCCAGACCCGCTGGTGCTTGTTCTCGCCTTCGTACAAACAGGCGGCAGGCGCATGGGCCGAAGACAGCTGCAGCAGATCCAGCCCCAGCAAGGGCAAATGCAGGGCCAGCCAGAGCTCACCTTTGCTGTTGGCGGGCTCAGACATGGGGCAGCAGGCATTCCCGCCCCGGCCGGCCGCCGCGGTTTTTCAGAATATGCAGATGCAGGCCGTCGGCGCCGGAATACAGCCGCAGTTTCAATGCCGCGCTGGAAGCTGCATTGCGGGAATCCGCCAGCACGGCAATACAACAGCTGTCGCCATGCTCCGCCGCCAGCTGCAAGCGGTGTTTCTGCCGGGCGCTGATTTTCCCCGGCCAGCAGATCAGCAGCCGGCACTGGCCGGAGCGGAGTATCTGTTCCGCGGCCCACAGCCGGTCGGCGCTGGATTCCACCAGCAACAGGCGTGACAGATTCACGCCCTGCGCCGCCAGAGCGGTGGCACAGGGCAGTAAAGGCGGCGAGACCAGCGCCGCCCAGCCGTCGCCAGAAGTCTGCCGGGCCAGGCCGGGCAGTAAAACGCGCAGCTCGGAGCTGCCGGTTTCCGGCAGCAGGACTTCAGACAGCGCCGCCAGTGGCCAGCCGCCGCCCGGCAACAGCGCATCCAGACCGGCGAGACCGGTTTCCAGCGAGCGTTGCTGATGATTCTCCTCATCCGCCCGCCAGATACGCGGGTCCTTGAGGATGGATTGCAGTGCGGAGTTCATGGCTGTTGCAGATGCTGGCGTATAATGCCCGTGCCAATACCTTCTATATCCAGGCTGTTTTCCCGAAGATCGACGATGATCGGCGCAAAATCGGGGTTTTCCGCCAGCAGGTACGCCATGGAGCCATCCAGCTTGAGGCGCTTGACGGTCACTTCGTCCTGCAGCCGCGCCACCACGATCTGACCGTTTTCCGCCACCGGCGTTGCATGCACTGCCAGCAGGTCGCCGTCGAGAATACCGGCATTGCGC
>JALXFQ010000409.1 GCA_027067235.1 Gammaproteobacteria bacterium | reverse complement strand
TAAGAGATGCGGTAACCCGCGCTCGGCCGGGGAGGTGGACGGGAAGGAGCCCGTAGGGCGACTGGACGTCCACCTCCCCGGCCGAGCGCGGGTTACCGCATCTCTTATGCCCCCTCTTCACACAAAACTCAAATTGATCGGGCGACATCTATCCTGACACTGGGGGGCAGCTTGGGCAGCCAATAATCATTTCGACTCTTCGGCATTTTGTATCTTCCGCACCCATGCTGATGCCAAAAACAGCCGTGTACAAAGATTGCTTTTTTCCGTCCGATGAATGCGATATCGGGTTTTCCTGGAAAATCAGGTCTATGGAGGCGATAGCCTGAAAATCCTGCTTCCCGTAACAATGTGCGTAGAATCCGCTCAGGTTTAGTATCTTTAGATCTGATAAGCCGCATTCTCGCGCTACGCGCTTGCGGCGATAGCGTATCAGTCATCAATTGTCATCAAGGAACAATACATCAGAAGGTCTCCAATCCTTCGCATATTTGTCAGCGCGCCGAAGCCATTCATTTATGCGCTGATCCGGGGCGACGGAAACTCCCCAGTACTCGACGAACAGTGCATCGTCCATCCTGTCTGCCGCCTCGCGAATTTCATCCTCCAACAATTCGATAGCTCGCTGAATGTAGATTCCGCCTTTGTTGTCATTTTTTGGGTTAGCAACGCTTCCAGCGGAAAACATATCGCGAGTTTGATGCGCCAAAACACCGTGGTAGGTCAGGAGAAACAACACAACATCATCGTACTTATTTCTCGACCTTCCCGAGGAAACGATCTCAGGGCATAGCAGGACAGCTTCCGCGCGTAGACGTTTCTTTTCTTCGATTGGCAGTTTTGTATAGAGACGGGCCTGTATAGGGAGTGTATGTTCTTCGCCCGGTCGATCTTCAAGCCACCACAACCGCTCGCCGGGTTTCAATCGACCTCTGGCGTAATCTCGAATGTACTCCATCTTTTCATGCATTTCGGAAACGCGAAACTCATCGTATGGAATCCCCATCTGTTCAAAGAGAGACTGTTCTGCTCCTATTTCCACCTCAAAACGCGGGACATGGGAAGTGCGAACGTGCATCACTGACTTTTCGTATTCGCCCCATTTGACTGCTGGAGTACCGCCCATCTTTCCGAACACGATGTAGACGTGTTTAACGGCATCTATCCGATTCGTCTCCTGAATACTGTTCGCTACACTTCGCCAAGTATCGTTAGTAGTAAACTTTACTTCTATACCGAATTCGCCAACCGCTATATCGGGAAAGGCTTGCGGATGGGGAGTGAAGTCAATTTTTATTTCGGCATCATTAATGTGCTCGTTGACTACCTCTCTTACGCGATCTTCGAACTGCTTCGCAGACGTAAATGGCGTAGCCCTTGCCTCCTGCGTTAGTTGTTCGGCGATTGAGTCTAGTAATGTTTCAAATTCCTCCTTTGTCATGCTATGTGGCTCATCGCGATAGGGTAGCTGCAACAGCTTTTGCAACATGCCAAGCTAGTACGGGAGGAACAGCGTTACCAATTTGGCGCTCAGTTTCTCGAAGTTTTGATTCAAATATGAAATTGTCAGGGAATGACTGAATACGAGCGGCCTCACGCATGGAGATGCGTCGAGGGAGGTCATAATGCCACTGAATATTCCCATGGCATTCTGCTCGTATGGTGTAACCAGCACGATCAGCTAACAGCCTTCTATCTCCTTGATCTGGACTACGGTTTGCGCGGCTCCAGATATGATTGAAAGACTGATCTTCAGGAAGATCGATCAAATCATGGATGGCTTCCATAGCAGTAACGTAGTTTTCTGCATCCAAAGTCGGTTTCGGCGGATCGAAGGGCTTCACATCTGGAAGCGTTCCGGCGATGATGACGCGCTCGCGTGTTTGCGGCACGCCGAAGCCAGCGGCATGATAGAGCCGGAATGACACGTCATATCCGATTGCCCGAAAATCAGCCACCACTTTATTTAGCGCATCGGCGTGATGTCGCATCAATAGGCCCTTAACGTTTTCTGCAACGAATATCTTTGGCCTAGTTCTCTCAACAGCCTCCACCATAGCGCGATATAAGCCACTACGTTTTCCTGCAATACCAGCGCCTTTACCATTAACAGAGATGTCTTGGCATGGGAACCCTCCAATAACAACATCTGCCTGCTGCGGTAGTTCATCCAGTAGTTCCCATATATCGCCGTGTCGAATATGTTTACCGACATTCTGGCGATAAGTCCTGCATGCTGCTTCGTTTATTTCACAAGCCCAAGTAATTTTGAAGGGAAGACGCTTGTATCGATGACCGAGGAAAGTAAAGCCTCCTTTAAAGCCTAAATCCATCCCCCCGCAGCCAGAAAACAGAGAGACCACATTAAACGAGTTATTCGTTTTCGCTATGCTTGCTGGAAGGTCTTTACCAGCAAGAAACCGAGTCTTAATATCTTCCTTCAATAAATCTAGAGTGACGTTAGCGTCCATTGCTATTTCTCCTGTCCCGTGTACTTGCTAGTAGGCTCAGCCACAAATAGTTCTGTTTGTTTCATGGAATGATTTTTCTCAACATACGCCCTCATAAACTCCCTTATTACCTGTGCCGCCGGTCTGTCTTCAGACTTACAAACGTCTAAGAATTCCTGGTGAAGTTCAGGCTCAACCCTGATTCTGTAATTTGATGATTTAGCCATTGGACACACATTGGTAACACGTTTGTGTATCCATTATAGAGCAGGCTGGGAAATCGTCAAGGCTCTAATGGAGAGTGGAATTCTGAGTCAGCCTATTTGCGCATAACGATATAGCTAACTTGACGGTTTTACACAGAGCGTAACGCAGTGCAGCGGCGTGTAAAACCGGTCAATGTTGAGCGGCTTGTTATATTGCCGTACTTTATTGATTTGCGACCAATTTACAGCAAATATACTGCCAATGTAAACCGCTTTTAAAAGGGTACTGGCAGCGATGAAAGCAGATGTTAACACTGACTTTTGATGCCACCCTTTGCTGGCTAGCACTTTATGCTGGCGCATTGCGCTGTATTTTGTATGTGTGCCAATGTTGTAGCGACGATTATGTGTTGTGTAGTTGGTATTGGTGACTGTTTGTAAATGAAACATTTTGTACCAACCTGTAGATTTTTGATTGTATGCTTACCTGGATGCTCGGAAACCGGGTTGAGGTTTGCACTGGACAAACTGACTCTTTTTAATCTTTTTTCAATATAACGACAAGGGTAACTGGCTGGCAACGAAGCGCAGCGTAGTTGCCAGTCCATGTTGACCCGCTTGTTATGCCTATTTGTAGCTGTTTGGTAAATATTCTTTTCCTGCCAACCATAGAAATATATCTAACTGTCTTAGTGAATATGAATTTACATTATAAAACTCTTTAAGAGCCTCAATTACACTAATGAACTTAGGGTACAACTTTAAATCATCGTTATTGAATTTATTAAACTTATCAACTTTTCTATAGTATCTGAGCATTTTATCTACATAAGAGTCGTAAATAGGGAATTCTTCTGGATAGTGGTGACTACAGTATTTTGATGCAAAAGAGTAAAAGTTTCTTTTTTTCGATCCTGTGTTCACTAATGCTATTTCATTGACTAATTTTTGATCTCCAGACTTCAATCTTGAGTCTATATCGAGATTCAAGATATGTTTTGCCACAGTGTAAGTATCAAAAATATTGGTGCTGTAAAAATCGTTCAGTGCACTAACTTTCAAAAGAACACTTTCAATATCCCGATTATTAGGGCAATGGACATGAAACAGCTTGCCAAGTGAGCTTTCTTGAAGAGTATATTTTTCTAAGGTACTCCACTCATTCAGATACTTTGAAATAGATTCAACGCTTGGCTTTGGGATAGTGCTCATTCATTTTCCTAAGGGCATAACGACCTAGGGAACCTCTGATCAAGACCGACGTTTTGCGCCGACTTTATCGATTTGATAAAAAATTACTTACAACTTCAGCC
>JALXFQ010000408.1 GCA_027067235.1 Gammaproteobacteria bacterium | reverse complement strand
GGCCGCGCATCGATATGGCGATCAGCAGTCCGATACGCGAGGCATAAGCCAGCACATCGCTGACAAAAGCCGATTTTGCCCGTTCCGTGGTGAAAAAATAACGCCGGACATAGTCCTGCCACAGCCAGGTGAACAGGGCCGCGCAAAACGGCATGATGATGCTGGTATCCAGGTCGTTCCAGCGCAGCAGGATATAGACGAGCAGGGACATGAGCATGCTGCCCGCAATTCCGAAAAGCAGTTGCTGATAGGTGAGAGAGCGGTAGTATTCCGTCGTTTTATGCGCAGACAGCTTCGGCCCCAGGCTCATCATGGGCACGATAATCAGACTCTGTTGCAGCGTGAACAGCACGGTGGCGGCAATCCACAGCAGAACGTATTCGCCGTAGGCGGTGATACCCAGGAAGCGCGCAATCAGAACGCCAAGCAGGAAATTGCCGCCGCTGACCACCATCTGATCGAGCAAGACCCAGCTGATGCGGCTGTGCCGTTCGGACAAGCGCGGGAACCTTTTGTTGGAAAACATGACTTGGGTTGGTGGCGAATCAGGATGGTTGGCGTGCCTATCAGTTTAGAAGCAGGCTGGATGATTGCAAGCGGCGCGCAGGTATGCTCGGCGAGTGGCGACTCTGGGCTGCGGAATGACCAGGTCTGCGGGGTGGGCCTACCGACCCAGTTTGCTGAGTCGGGAGGTGAGTTTGTCCAGCAGTCCGCCGCCATGGGAGCCGGATTCATGGGGCGTAACCGTCGGTTTGCCTGCTGGCTTGCCGGCCAGTGGTCTGGTTGTACGGTCTGCTGCCTGGTCACGATTGTCCGTCAGCGTATCCAGCCAGCTGTGCAGTTGTTGCAACTGCTCACGGGCGATGCTGATGGTGTGTACGCGGCCCTTGATTCTGCGCTCGATCAGGCCGCCTTTCTCCAGCATCTTGATATGTTTGGACACGGCATTGAGCGACATGTCGAATGGCTGCGCCAGCGCCGTGACAGTGGAGCTGCCCTGCAGGAGTTGTCGCAGAATTGCGCGCCGGGTTTTGTCACCCAATGCGGAAAATGCAGCGTCTAATACCGGGTCGTCCATGGGCCGGGATCATAACCTGCAGGTCCGGCTGTATCAAGCTGGCTGGTTGCGCCATTTCGAATACGGGTTGTCGCAAACGCGGCCGGCGCTGCCGGGCCGTCCCGGTCTTTTCGGTCAGTGATCAATAACTTGACCCCTTCGCCGGTAGTGATACATTCACCCTCCCTTTTTTAGCCTGGTGACAAGCTTTCGTGACGCAAGGACCTTCTCTGGAATGGCGGCGGCTGGTCGTTGAACGTGGTGATCGCGTATTGTTCGAGGACCTGAGTGGTCGCGTCGATGGCGGGGAATCGCTGTTGGTGGAAGGTCCCAATGGCAGCGGCAAAACCACTTTTCTGCGCAGCATTGCAGGCCTCTATCTGCCGCTGCAGGGCGAGTTTCTCTGGAGTGGAGAGAATGTCAACGAACTGGGTGAGGGATTTCGCCAGAACCTGCTGTATCTGGGTCACATGAATGCTATCAAGGATAACCTTGACGCGGTGGAAAACCTGCGCGTGCAGTGCCGGCTCGGTGGCGACCCGGCCACGGACGAAGATATCATGTCGGCATTGGCGGCTTTTGGCCTGAGAGGGTTCGAGGATTTTCCCACGCGCATGTTGTCGCAGGGGCAGAAGCGCCGGGTGGCTCTGGCGCGGTTGCTGCTGAGTCAGGCAAGGCTGTGGGTGCTGGACGAACCGTTCGTGGCGCTGGATGTGGCGGCAGTGGATCATCTGCAATCCGTCATTTCCGCCCATGTGGAAGCAGGCGGCATCGCTGTTCTGACCACCCATCAGGCGACGCCGCTGACTGATAATGCAACGCACCGGCTGAGGCTGGGCTGATGTGGCGCGGTTTTACCACCCTGCTCAAACGCGATCTGGTGCTGGCCATGCGCCGGCGCACGGATATACTCACCACGCTGTTCTTCTTTATTATTGTGGTCAGCCTGTTCCCGCTTGGGGTAGGGACGGAGAAGGAAATCTTGCGTAAGATAGCGCCGGGCGTGGTCTGGATTGCCGCACTACTGGCGTCCATGCTGGCGCTGGAGCGGCTGTTTGCCGATGACCATGCCGATGGTTCGCTGGAACAAATGTTGTTGACGCCGCAGCCGGTGGCGCTGTTAGTCTTGGCCAAGGTGACCGCGCACTGGCTGCTTACTGGCCTGCCACTGGTGTTGATCGCGCCACTGGTCGGCCTGCAATATCATGTCGGCGCCGGAGTTACGGCAGTGATGATGCAGACTTTGCTTGTCGGTACGCCGGTGCTGAGTCTGATCGGCGCCATAGGCGCGGCGTTGACGCTGGGCTTGCGCGGCGGCGGAATACTCATTTCACTGCTGATTTTGCCGTTGTATATTCCGGTGCTGGTTTATGGCTCGGGCGCGGTGGCGGAAAGCATGGCCGGCGGCGGGGAGCTGGGCGCCTATTTTCAGCTGCTGTTTGCCTTTTTGATTCTGGCGCTGGTATTTGCGCCCTGGGCGACGGCGGCCGCGCTGAAAATTTCTACAGAATAAGAGATACGTAACGCATTGAACATAAAATGGTTTAAGTACGCCGCGCCGTCCACGTTTTATCCGCTGGCGGGCAGGATGATTCCCTGGTTATGGGTATCGGCAGTGCTGTTTATCGGCATCGGCCTGTACTGGGGATTTTTCCGCACGCCCAGCATTCTTACCGACCAGAAGGAATACTACCGCATCATTTTCCCTCATGTGGCGGCGGCGTGGATGTCCATGTGGCTGTACATCGTGCTGGTGGGCTGGGCGCTGGTGGGTCTGATTTTTCAGACCCGCATATCTTTCATGATGGCCGAGGCGGTCGCGCCCACCGGCGCCATCATGACCTTCATTGCGCTGGTTACCGGCGCATTCTGGGGCAAGACCAGTTGGGGGACGTGGTGGGACTGGGATCCGCGCATGACTTCGGAACTCATTCTGCTTTTTGTGTACATAGGATACATGGCCCTGCAATCGGCTATTGATGATCGGCGGCGCGCTGATCGCGCAGCAGCGGTGCTGGCGCTGGTGGGCGCGGTAACGGTGCCGATCATCTTCTGGTCGGTGAACTGCCCCGATCCGAACCAGTGCACGGCGCTGCACCAGCAATCGGGCATGGGCAAGGTGGACCGGAATATCGTCATTGCCATGCTGGTTACATCGCTGGGTTTCTGGCTGTACTCGTTTGCCATCATTTTCCAGCGCGTCAGGAACATCATACTGGAGCGTGAACGCAATACGCGCTGGGTCATGGCGCTGCCGGAAGTGAGGGGTGGCAAATGACCGTCCAGGAATTTTTTCATGCCGGCGGCTATGGTTTCTATCTGTGGTCCGCCTTTGGCATTACCGCGCTGGTGATGATCGCCGAGATTGTGATCGTGCGCAGCCAGCGTAAAACTGTTTTGCAGCGCCTCAAACGTCTGGCGCGCATGGAGAACTCATGAAACCCCGACAGAAACGACTGATTTTTGCTTCCATCGCCGTGCTTGGCGTTATCGTTGCCGCAGCGCTGATGATGCGGGCGCTGCGCTCCAACGTGGCATATTCCTTTGGTCCGTCCCAGGTGATCGCCGGCGCTGCCCCGACCGATCGTGTTTTCCGTCTCGCCGGCATGGTCAAGAAAGGTACGGTGAAACGCATTGGTGACGGTCTCACGGTGGAATTCGTCGTCACGGACACGCAAAAAGACGTGACCGTGCATTACACCGGCATTTTGCCGGATCTGTTCAAGGAGGGTCAGGGCGCGGTAACCAAGGGGCGGCTGGCCGATGATGGCTCGTTCATCGCCGAAGAAGTGCTTGCCAAACATGACGAAACCTATATGCCGCCGGAAGCCAGGGACGCCATGAAAGCTGCGCAGACGGCAGCGGAAACGGTCAAAAACTAGGGTTGTCCGCAACCCGATAAAACCGCAAGCGGCACCGCGACCGAGGAGATAAATCATGATACCCGAAATAGGACATTTTGCGCTGATACTGGCGTTGAGCGTGGCCATCGTACAGGCCATCTTGCCGCTGATCGGCGCGCAGCGTGGCATCCCCGGCTGGATAGCGGTGGCCAAACCAGCGGCGCAGGCGCAATTTCTGTTGTTGCTGATTTCGTTTCTGTGCCTGGTGTGGGCATTTGTCACCAGCGATTTTTCCGTTTTCTATGTGGCCAGCAATTCCAATACACTGATGCCGCAAATCTATAAAATTTCAGCTGTCTGGGGTGCCCACGAAGGCTCGTTGCTGCTGTGGGCATTCCTGCTGTCCGGCTGGGGCTTCATGGTCAGTATTCTGGGGCGTGGCATCTCCGCACCCATGCTGGCGCGGGTGCTGTCGGTGATGGCCATGATTTCCATTGGCTTTCTGCTGTTCATGTTGCTCACCTCCAATCCGTTCGAGCGTATTTTTCCGGTGCCCGCCGAGGGCCGCACCCTGAATCCGCTGTTGCAGGACCCCGGCCTCGCCATCCATCCGCCCATGCTCTACATGGGTTACGTGGGCTTCTCGGTGGCGTTTGCCTTTGCCGTGGCGGCCATGCTCAGCGGGCGGCTGGATTCGGCCTGGGCGCGCTGGTCGCGGCCCTGGACCAATATAGCCTGGGTGTTCCTGACCATCGGCATCACGCTGGGTTCCTGGTGGGCCTATTACGAGCTGGGCTGGGGTGGCTGGTGGTTCTGGGACCCGGTGGAAAATGCTTCGTTCATGCCCTGGCTGGTGGGAACCGCGCTGATTCACTCGCTCGCCGTGACCGAGAAACGCGGCATGTTCAAGGCCTGGACTGTGTTGCTGGCTATTTTCGCCTTCTCGCTTTCCCTGCTCGGAACATTCCTGGTGCGTTCCGGCGTACTCACCTCGGTACATGCTTTCGCCACCGATCCCGAGCGCGGTATTTTCATACTGGTTTTCCTGGCTCTGGTAGTGGGCGGCTCGCTCATGCTGTATGCCTGGCGCGCGCCACAAATACGCGCCCATGGCGCTTTCGATCTGCAATCCCGCGAAGCCGCGATTCTGATCAACAACATCCTGCTGGTGGTCACGGCAGTGACTATTTTGCTCGGTACGCTGTACCCGTTGATCGTTGATGCGCTGGGCCTGGGCAAACTGTCCGTGGGCCCGCCTTATTTCAACAGTGTGTTCCTGCCGCTGATGATTCCGCTGGCTATTTTCGTCGGCATCGGTTCGCTGGCGCGCTGGAAAAAAGACAGCTACTTGCGGTTGGTGAAAAAGCTCATGCCCCACATGGTTGTTGCGATCATTGGTGGTTTTGCCTTGCCAACCCTGATTACAGGGAAAATGGACTGGCGCGCGGTCGTTGGCGTCATGCTGGCGCTGTGGGTGGCTATGACCACCTTGCAGGCTGTCCGGGAGCGTATTTCCGGCCGTCCGCACAAACTCAGGGCGCTGTTTCATCTTCCGGGTGCTTTCTGGGGCATGACGCTGGCGCATTTTGGCATCGCCATTTTCTGCGCCGGCGTGTCGCTGGTGTCGGCTTATACCATCGAAAAGGATATTCGTCTGGAGCCGGGACAGAAATATGAGATAGGCGGTTACAGCTTTACCTTCCAGGGCGTGAAAACCGAACGCGGCCCCAACTACGTGGCCGAAGAAGGTGTGATTGAAGTCAGCAAAGACGGCAAATTCATACAGGAAATGCGCGCGCAGAAACGCAATTACGGTCCCGGCACCATGCCCATGACCGAGGCGGCCATTGACGCCAGCCTGTTGCGCGATTTGTATGTTGCCCTGGGTGAGCCGATAGACGCTGGCAGCGGCGCCTGGGCCGTGCGGATTTACTACAAACCGTTTGTTCGCTGGCTCTGGCTGGCCGGTATCTTCATGGCGCTGGGCGGTATCGCCGGAGCCATGGACAAGCGTTACCGCATGCGCAAACGGGTAACGGCCGATGCAGCGGCCAAAGCTGGAGCAACAGCCTGATGAACAGGAAACTGGTTTATTTGCTGCCGCTGATTCTGCTGGCGGTAATGATGTGGTTTCTGGTGCGTGGCCTGAGCCTGAACCCGCGCGACGTGCCGTCGCCGCTGGTGGGCAAGCCCGCGCCGGAATTCACCCTGCCGTTGCTGAATCAGCCCGGCAAGATGTTCAGCACCAAGGACAAGCTGGGACAGGTCTGGCTGTTCAATGTCTGGGCTTCCTGGTGTTCCGGTTGCCGCACCGAGCACGAAAACCTGCTGTACATGAAGCGCACGGGCCGTTTCCATATTGTCGGCATGGATTACAAGGATCAGGATGCGGATGCCCAGAACTGGCTGAATACGCTGGGCAACCCGTACGAAATGGTTGCGGTCGACCGTCAGGGCAACGTCGGCATAGACTGGGGTGTTTATGGCGTGCCGGAAACCTTTGTGGTGGATAAAAAAGGCGTCATCCGTTACAAATACACCGGCCCGATCACGCCCGAAGGCATCAACCAGATTCTGCTGCCTCTGGTGGAAAAGCTGGAGGCTGAATCATGAAAAAGGCTCTTCTGCTTGCTTGTTTTCTGATTGCGACGGGCGCACACGCGGCCATAGAAACCCACCAGTTTGACAGCCCGGAACAGGAAGCCCACTACGAAAAGCTGATCAAGGAACTGCGCTGTCTGGTTTGCCAGAACCAGAATCTGGCCGATTCCAATGCTGACCTGGCCAAGGATTTGCGCCGCCAGACCTATGATCAGGTGAAACAGGGCAAGACCGAGGACGAAGTGGTGGACTACATGGTTGCCCGTTATGGCGACTTCGTACGCTACAAGCCGCCGTTCAAACCACTGACCTGGGCGCTGTGGATCGGCCCTTTCGTGATCCTGCTGCTGGGTCTGCTCGTTTTGATACGCTTTATACGCAGTCGCCAGACCGAGCCCGGCGGCGACATCGACGCAGAAAAACTGAAAAAAGCCCGCCAACTTCTGGACGATAACTGAATGGTTGAATTTCTGATGATTGCCGCCGCCCTGGTGGCGCTGGTGCTGGTTATGCTGTTGCTGCCCATGCGCCGCAAGCAGCTGGATAACGATGTCGACCAGAGGGCGGTGAATGTTGCCATTGCCCGGGACAAGCTGGCGGAGCTCAAGCGCGAGCGGGATAGCGGTGCTATCGGCGCGGAAGAGTTCGAGCAGGCGCGGCTCGAACTTGAAATGAACCTGCAGGAAGACGTGGATCTGGAGGAAAGCGCCGGGAGTAACAGCGGCGGCGGACGTTTCGTCATGCCGCTGGTGGCCGTGGGCGTACCGTTGCTGGCCGGATTGCTGTATATGAAACTGGGCAATCTGGATGCGACAGATTACACCCCGGGTATGGCTGGCGCTGCGATGGCGGCAGATCACGCCGGAACTGCCACCGCGCAGGGCAACATGCCACCCATCGAAGAAGCTCTAGCCATGCTGGAGAAAAAACTGCAGGAAAACCCCGACAATGCCGAAGGCTGGTTCATGCTGGCGCGCACCCAGATGGCGCTGAAGAACTATCCCGAGGCAACCAAGGCTCTGCGCCGGCTGCGCAAGCTCACCAACGATGACCCGGCCGTGCTGGTGAGAATGGCTGATTCCATCGCCATGGAGCAGGGTGGCGCTTTGCAGGGCGAGCCGGTGGAACTGCTGAAACTGGCCCTGCAGAAAGACCCTGACAATGTCCAGGGACTGTGGCTCATGGGCATGAACGAATATCAGGCGCAAAATGGCAGGCAGGCGCTGGACTACTGGACCAGACTGGAGCCCTTGCTGGCTTCCGAGCCGGAATCGCAGCAGGAAATCCGCGGGCTGATGGCCAGGGCCGCCGCCATGGCGGGTGAACCGGCGCCTACCTTCGCCAAACAGAAAACCGCCCCGCAAGCAGCCCCGGCAGTTGTGACAAAAGACACCCCCAGCGCCGATGCCTCGGCCGCGTCCATCCGGGTCAGCGTGGATCTGGCGCCGGAACTCAGGGCCAAAGTCTCGCCGGAGGATACGGTATTCATTTATGCTCGCGCCGTCAGCGGCCCGCCCATGCCGCTGGCGGTGTCACGCAAGCAGGTAAAGGATCTGCCGCTTACGGTGACTCTGGATGATACCATGGCCATGATGCCGGCCATGAAGATATCCGCCTTTCCGCAGGTGCGGGTACAGGCGCGGGTATCCAAAAGCGGCAACGCCATCACCCAGCCGGGCGATTTGCTGGCGCACGAGCAGGTGGTTGAGGCGAAGCCGGAGCAGAAAGCCGAGCTGCTCATCGACCACGTAAAGTAGGGGAGGCGGATTCATCCGCCCGGCGGGGCGTGCTTGCTCGCTGGTTTGCTACCGCTTTCTATTGGTAGAAAACGATGCCGCGCTCCTCGAACCAGTCCCGGTCCAGCACCCAGTTAACCGCTTTCACGTCGGGTTCCTTTTTCAACATGGCCCCCACTTTTTGCTGAATCCTGGCCAGTCTTTTCTGCGCCGCGATGACTTCCGGGCGGTTGCCGTCCAGGCCTTCCAGATCGGGCCAGGCGAGACCGATGAACTTCAGCACCGAAAACTCCGGTGATCGCGGCGAGGTGACGGTGGCCATGCCGTTTTCCACCTGGGTAACATGAAACGGGAACGGATAAGCTGCGATTTCAGTGTCCGCTTTCAGCATGTCGTTCAATTCGCGTACGCGCGGATCGCCGCCGAAAATCCAGAAACCGAGGATGATCGCGCCCACCGCTGCCAGCGCCATGATGTAGCGTTTGGTAAATTTGTCCATAGCCTGGTTCCCGCCGGTGTGGTCAATACGATAGCGTGCAAGAATAAAGCAGTCGTGGTCGCTTGGCTATGGCGTATTGAAGTGTTTGACAACAACCATACCTGTTGCTATGTTTTCACATCCATACCGGTCGGTATATATGTTTGGCCCGCATGAATTGTGAGCATTCACTGGCAAGGAACAATAAAAAAATGATGGAAACAAGGATTCCCCCACCACTCTACGCCCTGCTGTTTGCTGTGGCCATGTGGCTGCTGAGCAAAGCGTCGCCCGGGACTGTCTGGCTGGATTTTCCCTGGCGCTGGGCCGGTCCGGCCATCATGCTAAGCGCGTTCCTGCTGGATCTGGATTCTTTGTTTATTTTTCGCCAAAACCACACCACGGTGAATCCGCTGCACCCCGAGCAGGCCAGTACTCTTGTGACCGAGGGGCTGTACCGTTTTACCCGCAATCCCATGTACCTGGGTCTGTTGATCATGCTGGCAGGCTGGTCAGTATACCTGGGGAATCTGGCTGCACTGGCTTTGTTGCCGCTGTTCGTGCTGGTTATTTCACGCTGGCAAATTGTTCCCGAGGAACGTGTTCTGGAACAGAAATTTGGTGATGAATACCTGGCCTACAAGCGCTCCGTCAGGCGCTGGCTGTAGCGATGATGGACAGGAAATGGTGGCATCTGTTTGCCTGCCAGGATTGTGCAACGCGCGCTGATGAAACACGCCAGCAGATTCTGGCCTCGGCCTTTGAGGAAATACACCGGCGGGGCTTTCAGGCCGCGTCCATTCAGAAAATCCTGAAACGTACCGGCGTCACCAAGGGCGCCCTGTATCATCATTTCCCTGGCAAGCTTGATCTGGGCTATGCCGTCGTTGACGAAATTGTGCGCGCCTATGTGGACAGCATCTGGATGCAACCGCTGGCGCAGGCGGATGACCCGCTGACCGGCCTGCAACAGATTTTACGGCAATCCGGCGAGCAGATGACGCGCGAGGATATCAGTCTGGGCTGCCCGTTGAACAATCTGGCACAGGAAATGTCTCCCATTGACGTCGGCTTCCGCGAGCGGCTGGAGAAAATCTACCGGGACTGGCGCGGCGCCATCACCGGGGCAATAAAGCGGGGCATGAAGAATGGCTCTGTGCGGCCCGATGTGGACCCGGAACAGGTCAGCCTGTTGTTCATCGCCATGCTGGAAGGTTGTCTGAGCCTGGCGAAAAACAGCCAGAACCCCGATGTGCTGTATCAGTGCGGCGGCGGCATTATCGCTTATCTGGACAGCTTGCGCGCTGCAAACAATAAAACCACCCGCGGGGTAACAGAACAAAATGCATAAAATCGAATCCTGGTTCAGTCAGTGGGTCATCAAAGCTCGCTGGCTCATCATTCTGCTCATACCCCTGCTGGTTATGGCCGTGGGCAGCGGCGCCAAGAATCTCCAGTTCACTAACAATTACCGCGTATTTTTCAGTGAAGAAAACCCGCAGCTGAAAGCGTTTGAACAGATGGAGAAAACCTACAACAAGGAAGACAACATATTGTTCCTGCTGAAACCGAAGGACGGCAGGGTTTTTTCCAACAAGTTACTGGCAGCGGTAGAGAAACTGACCGAGGAATCCTGGCAGATACCGTTTTCCCTGCGTGTGGACTCCATCTCCAATTTTCAGCATACCCGCGCCGAGCAAGATGACCTTATCGTGGAAGATCTGGTGGAGGATGCCGAATCGCTGGATGCGGATGCGCTGGCGGAGAAAAGGCATATCGCTACCACAGAGCCGCTGCTGGTCAATCGCCTGGTCAATCCCGAGGGCAGCGTCACCGCGGTCAATGTCACCTTACAGCTGCCGGGCAAGAACGAAACCACCGAAGTACCCCAGGTGGCGGCGGCGGCGCGCGCTCTCGTGGCTGAAATGCAGCAACAGAACCCGGATGTCGATTTTTACCTCAGCGGCATGGTGATGATGAACAACGCTTTTGCCGAGGCCTCCCAGGGTGACATGAAAACCCTGATTCCACTGACCCTGCTGGTCATGCTGGTAGTGCTGGCGCTGATGATAAGGGGCTTTACCGGCACCGCGGTGACTTTTCTGGTGATTATCATGTCGATCATCACCGCCATGGGCGCGGCTGGCTGGATCGGTTATCCGGTGACTCCGCCGCTGGTATCGGCGCCCATCATCATCATTACCGTGGCCATTGCCGGGTCGGTGCATGTGCTGGTCAGCTATATGCACGAACTGGGCAAGGGGCTGGGCAAACACCAGGCTCTGTCTGAATCCTTGCGTATCAACCTGCAACCCATCTTCCTGACCAGCGTGACTACCGCCATCGGCTTTCTGAGCATGAATTTTTCCGATGCGCCGCCGTTCCGTCATATTGGCAACGTGGTGGCCATCGGCGTGCTGGCAGCATTCATACTCACGGTGACTTTTCTGCCCGCGCTGATGAGTGTACTGCCTGGCAGGGCGCGCAAGCAGGGCGATATCGGCGCCAGAGTCATGGCGCGCCTGGGTAACTGGGTGGTGACTCATCAGAAACGCCTGCTATGGGGTTCGTTGATACTGGCCGCAATACTGGTGGCCCAGGTTCCGCGCAACAGTCTGAACGATAATTTTGTGGAATATTTCGATACCACCATCAAGTTCCGCCAGGATACCGATGTGGTGGACAAATATCTCAGCGGCCTGTACCGGATCAATTATTCGCTGAATGCAAAGGAGCCGGGCGGCGTCAGCAAGCCGGCTTTTCTGGCCAATGTGCAGCGCTTTGAGGAATGGCTGAAAACCCAGCCGGAAGTGAAGCACGTCAACAGCATCACGGACATATTCCGGCGATTGAACAAGAATATGCATGGCGACGACCCGTCCTATTATCGTCTGCCGGAAAACCGGGAGCTGGCCGCGCAATATCTGCTGCTGTACGAAATGTCGCTGCCTTATGGCCTGGATCTGAACAACCAGATCAATGTGGATAAATCGGCCACCCGTCTGTCCGTTTCCATGCCGGTGATGAGCACCAACAAAGTGCTGGCGTTTGAGGAAAGAGCGCGTGAATGGATGCTGAAGAACACGCCGGATATTCATTCCTATGGCTCCAGCCCGACCATCA
>JALXFQ010000407.1 GCA_027067235.1 Gammaproteobacteria bacterium | reverse complement strand
CGTTCGGGCCGGACGGCAGGCTGTACATCACCATCGGCGCGCCCTGCAACGTGTGTGACAAGCCAGGCTTCGCTTCAATCAAACGCATGAATCCTGACGGCTCCGACCTGGAGACGTTTGCCGAAGGTGTGCGCAATTCCGTGGGCATGGACTGGAACCCGGAAACCGGCGTACTGTGGTTTACCGATAACGGCCGGGACATGCTTGGCGATGATTTGCCGCCGGATGAATTGAACCGCGCGCCGCGCAAGGGTATGCATTTTGGCTTTCCCTATTGTCATGGCGGAACCATTCCTGATCCCGTTTTTGGGACCAGACGCCGGTGCGATGAGTTTGCGCCACCAGCCGTAAAACTGGGGCCGCATGTGGCGTCTCTGGGCATGCGTTTCTATAGCGGAAAGCAGTTTCCGCCGGCTTACCGTAACCAGATTATTCTTGCCGAGCATGGCTCCTGGAATCGCAGTACGCCCATCGGCTACCGCCTGTCACTGGTGACGATAAAGAACGGCAAGGCGCAAAATTATGCGACTTTCGCTGAAGGCTGGTTGCAGAACGGCGAGGCGTGGGGACGCCCGGTGGATGTATTGGTCATGCCCGACGGCGCGTTGCTGGTGTCCGATGACCTGCAGGGGGTGATTTACCGAATCCGTTTTGATGGGTAGTATGCGCGCAACGAAAAACCATCTGGCAAGGAGCGACAGTGACCAAGCACATCGGGATACTTACTGCCGGCGGTGACAGCCCCGGTCTGAATGCGGCCATACGCGGCGTTGGCAAGGCGGCGCGCGACTATTACGACATGCAGATCATCGGCTTCCGCGATGGTTTCCGCGGACTGGTGGACAATCGTACTCTGTCGCTGGATGGTGGCGTGCTGTCTGACATACTCACCCGTGGCGGCACCATACTCGGTACCGGCCGTGACAAGCCGCACCGCATGACCGTGGGCGGCAAGGTCATGGATATGACCGACGCCATCGTCGAAACCTACCGGGCGCGGCATCTGGATGTGCTGGTGTGCCTGGGTGGTGGCGGCACGCAGAAGAATGCGCTGCGGCTGAAGGAAAAGGGGCTGAACGTCATTACCATGCCCAAAACCATCGACAACGATGTCTCCGGCACGGATGTGACGTTTGGTTACGATACCGCTCTGGGCATAGCCACTGACGCCATCGACCGTCTGCACAGCACCGCGCACAGTCATCACCGCATCATCGTGGCTGAGATCATGGGCCACCGCTCCGGCTGGCTGGCCCTGGGCGCGGGTATAGCCGGCGGCGCCGACGTGATCCTGATTCCGGAAATTCCCTATCACGTGAAAAAAGTGGCGGACGCGATCCGGGCGCGCGTGCGCAGCGGCAAGAATTTCAGCATCGTGGCTGTGTCGGAAGGCGCCATTCCGGCCAAGGTGGCGGACAAATACCATGAAGCGGATGCGATGAAACGCGACCCGAAGAACAAGCAGGAAAAGAAGGAAGCGAAGCAGGTGCTGGCGAAACTGGAGCGCGAACATATCGGCAACACGCTGGCTCTGTCGGACAAGCTGGAAGAGCTGACCGGCCTGGAATCACGCATTACCATACTCGGCCACCTGCAGCGCGGCGGCACGCCTTCTGCCGCCGATCGCATTTTGTCCACCCGTCTCGGCACCGCCTGCGCCGATCTGATCGCGCAGGAAAAATACGGCGTCATGGTGGCCGCCAAAGGCGATGAAGCTGTCGCCGTGCCGCTGGAACAAGTGGCCGGCGTCAAGAAGCTGGTGCCGGTGGATCATCCCTGGGTGGAGAGTGCGCGGCGGGTGGGGACCAGTTTCGGCGATTAAGGTGACTCCGAAAAGCCGGCGTTATTCCGGGTTGCCCCGAAATCCCACATCCAGCCGGAACAGCGCGATATGCCCGTCGCTGTGCATATCGTGATAAACGAAGCTGGCTGCAATATCCTCGTTGAACGCAAAACTGACTGAATAATCCGTTTCGTCTTCGCCGTGATGCAGGTGGGTATTGCGCAGATAAACCGACAGCCGGTCATTGGGCGCATATGCTGCCTTGAAGGTTATGGCCTCCTGGTTTTCCACGTCGGCGATGGTGTGGTCGTCGGCCGACGTAAACCATGGCCCGCCGCCAAAGCCATTGGTCGCAATGCCGGAGACCTTGTTGTATGCGGTGGAAAAGGTGAAATCGCCAACCGATGCGCCCGCCATGATGCCGCTGATGTCGGCGTCGGGACCGCTATTGTCGGTAGTGCGATCCGATTGCCTGCCCAGTTGTACTCCAAACTGGAAACGGCTGGTTGCATAAAACGCCTCGGCGTAAACCAGTCTGGCAAAGCCGCTGGTGTCGTAATGCCAGGTCTGCAGGGTTAAATCCCTGATGCCGTCATACGCCATACCGATAGCGTTGACGCTACCGGGCAGAGTGGTAAATTTCTCGGGCGTGTCGGCGTCTACGCCCGCCCATTTGTCCAGATGCAGAGCATGAAAAACCGTCCCTGGCAGGCTTTTGTTGGTGAATACAATGCCCTGAAAATTGTTGGGGATCATGCGTATATCATCGCTGTCTGCATGTGGCGTATCCAGTGAAAATCGGCCGGCTTTCAACGTATTGTGGTCGAACTCAGCCGCCAGCCAGGCCTGTCCGATCATTGTATAGCCGCCGCCATCCGAGTCGAAAAACTCACCGTTTTTACCAGAACCCGCTTTTTGGGTCGTATAAACGGTGCCTCCGGCACGCAGCCCGCGCCGTATCAGGCTGGTTACTGATACATGACCGCCTGTGGCGGCAGCATGACTGTGTTCGCCTTCTTCATCCCGGTCGATATAGCCCAGCCGGAGATTGCCTGAAACCAGGGTATGGCGAATGCTGTCACTGGCGAACAAATTAAAACTGACCGCCAGTAAGGAAATAAAGAGAAACGCGGCAGATTTTGGCAATACATGCATGAGCATACCCGGACTGGTTTCGGTGTCGGGATGCTAATACAAATGATAATAGTTCGCAATATTGTTATAGGGTTTGTCGTCGGCGTATCCCAGGCTGGCCAGACAAACGGGTTGTTACGGCCTTGTCCGCTTGAAAACGGTAGGCAGACCTGGAGAACTTTTTAACGCAGGATACAGTGATTCAGTCGGTAATCGATGTGTCCACACCATGTCCTTCATACATGGATTCCAGCAGTTCCCTGTTGGCTTCGGCAATGGCTTTGCGCTTCAGCTTCATGGTTGGCGTCATGTAGCCGTTGGCGATGCTCCAGGGTTCCAGGATGAAGCGGGCGCGTCGAATGCGGGCATAGCCGGGAAAGGCCTGAAGGCGCCTGGCAAGGTGCTGCAACAGCAGGCGTTCCACCGCTTCGTGGTCGGGTTCATGATCCTGCAGTCCGTGCCTGTGCGCAATTTTGCGCCAGCGCTCTTCATTCAGCACGATCAGGGCAACCAGATAGGGCCGGCCTTCGCCGTAGATCAGCACCTGTTCGAACAGCGGGTCGTTGGCGGCGATGGTTTCCATGTCGCCGGGCGGTATCTTCTCGCCGGTGGACAGCACGATGATTTCCTTGATGCGCCCGATCAGATAGATATGCTTGTTCTCGATACGCGCCTGGTCGCCAGTATGCAGCCAGCCGTCGCTGTCGATGATTTCCTGCGTGGCTTTCCTGTCTTTCCAGTAGCCCAGCATCACATGCGGGCCGCGGGTGAGCAGTTCGTCATTGTCTCCCAGCATGACTTCGACGCCGGGTATGGGAATGCCCACGCTGGCCGGGTCATTGCTTTCGAAGGTATTGACGCTGATCAACGGGCTGGTTTCGGTAAGGCCGTAGCCCTGCAGCAGTGGCACATGCAGACCGACGAAAACCTTGGTTACACAGGGCGGCATGGCGGCACCGCCGGTAATGGCCACGCGCAACCGTCCGCCCATTTTTTCGTGTATTTTCGACGCCACCAGCTTTTTCAGTATCGGCCACAGCAGTATATCGGGCCCCCAGGATGCCCGGCCCTGGTTATATTCAA
>JALXFQ010000406.1 GCA_027067235.1 Gammaproteobacteria bacterium | reverse complement strand
CGTCAGGGCAGAAACCACTCTTATTTAGACACGCTTCAAATATAGACGAAAAACGCCCGAATTTCCCTGTTCCGGCCAGAAAAAATCCGCGAGGCTTAAAACCGGCCTCGGCAGGGTGTTGAAAAACGCAGTTTTTCGATGCCCTGCGCGCGGCACAGGGACGTACCTTCATTTTCCGTGGCTGTAAGCCGTTGAAAATGATGGAAGCGGGAACCGCGTTTTCCGCTTTCGTGGCTGAATAGTCCAGGAAAGGACTTTTTCAATATCCTGTTAGACGCAATTCCCGTCATGCCCGGAGACCTCGCCATCAAGCCGGAAAGCAGCATGCAGAACCCTGGCCGCCTGCTTCATCTGCGGCTCGCTGACCACCACCGATATCCTGATTTCCGATGTGGAAATCATCTGAATGTTGATTTCCTCATCCGCAAGCGCCTTGAAAACCGTGGTGGCAATGCCGGGATGCGAACGCATGCCCACACCGACCACCGACACCTTGGCAATATCCCTGTCACCTTTGACATTGTCCGCCGACACCCTTTTCGCCACATCCAGCAATATGGCCATGGCCTTTTCGTAGTCGATACGGTTGACGGTAAAGGTAAAGTCGGTAGTGCCGTCCATGCCGACGTTCTGGATGATCATGTCCACGTCGATATGCGCATCGCTGATCGGCGCCAGGATACGATAGGCGACGCCCGGCTGATCCGGCACACCGGTGATGGTCAGCTTGGCCTCGTTGCTGTTACAGGTTACGCCTGAAACCAGCGCCTGCTCCATGGATTCATCCTCGTAAGTAATCAGGGTGCCGTCGCCTTGCTCGAAAGAAGACAACACCCGCAATGGGACACGGTATTTACCAGCCAGTTCCACCGAACGCAAGTGCAACACTTTCGCCCCCAGACCCGCCAGCTCCAGCATTTCCTCCACCGTAACCTGCGCCATGCGTCTGGCTTCGGGAACGATGCGCGGGTCGGCTGTATAAATACCGTCCACGTCGGTATAGATCTGGCATTCGTCCGCCTGCAACGCAGCCGCCAGCGCCACCGCCGTGGTATCCGATCCACCGCGCCCCAAAGTGGTGATGTTCTGGCGTTCATCCACGCCCTGGAATCCGGCCACCACCACGACCCTGCCCTGATCCAGATCGCGCCGCACTGCGGCATGATCAATGGACTTGATGCGCGCCCTGCTGTGCACATTGTCGGTAACTATGCCTACCTGGCGCCCGGTATAGGATACTGCCGGGCAATCGCGCTTGTGCAGGGCGATGGTGAGCAGCGCAATGGTGACCTGCTCGCCCGTGGACAGCAGCACGTCCATTTCCCGCGCCGATGCGTCGGGATTGATCTGCTGCGCCAGTTCGGTCAGCCGGTTGGTTTCACCGCTCATGGCGGATACCACGACCACCAGATCGTCGCCAGCCCTGCGCCGGGCGCTGACCATGTCGGCTACGTGGTTGATGCGATCGACGGCGCCAACCGACGTTCCACCGAATTTTTGAACAATCAAGGCCATGGTTAAGGCGGCTTAGCCCACGAGTTTAGCGTGGCGGGATTTTAATCGCATATCGACCAGCAAATAAAGCGCGGCAAAAACTTTTCTCGGACCCTTCATGGCGCTCAGGCCAGGCGCTCGGCAATAAATGCTTCCGTATCATCCAGCGCCTGCTGCAACAGCCCGCGCTCTCCGCCACCGCCCTGGGCCATGTCCGGACGCCCGCCGCCCTTGCCACCGACCACCTGCGCCAGATTTTTTGCGATGTCGCCGGCCCTGATCCTGTCCGTCAGAGGCTTGCTGACGCCAACGACATACTGGTTCTTTCCATTATGGGTTCCGGCCAGCACGACGACAGCGTTCCCCAGCTTGTCGCGCAGTTTGTCCATGGCGTCGCGCATGGCCCGTACATCGGTATCATCCATGCGCTCCAGCAACACTTTCACGCCGCCGATGTCACGCGCCTTGCCCAGCAAATCGCCGGTGGTGCTGGTGGCCAGTCTGGCCTGCAGCTGGTCGAGCTGTTTTTTCAGGTCGCGGCTGGATTCCAGCAACTGGTCGAGTTTTTGCGGCAGGCTATCACGGCCGGTTTTCAGGCGTGCTGCCAGGTCGTTGAGCAGACGGCTATCCTGTTGCATGGCGTCGATGGCGCGCTGACCGGTCACGGCCTCGATGCGGCGTATGCCCGACGCTGTGCCGGTTTCGGTGATGATGCGCAGCAGGCCAATATCGCCGGTGCGGGAAACATGGGTGCCGCCACACAACTCGGTGGAAAACCCGCCCATGCCCACGACCCGCACGTCGTCATCGTATTTCTCGCCAAACAGCGCCATGGCGCCCGAAGCCACGGCGTCGTCCAGCGACATGACGCGGGTCTGTACCGGCGAATTGCGACGAATTTCACGATTCACCAGGCTTTCTATTGCAGCCAGCTGATCCGGCGTCACCGGCTCCGGCTGGGTAAAGTCGAAACGCAGGCGCTCGGCATCCACCAGCGAACCCTTCTGCTGCACATGCTCGCCCAGCACTTCACGCAGGGCGGCGTGCAGTAAATGGGTGGCGGAGTGATGGCGCGCGGTATCGGCGCGTCTGTCCTCGTCTACCTCGGCCCTGACGCTGTCGCCCACCGCCAGCTGGCCCAGTCGCAGCTGACCCACATGGGCGATGCCCTTGCCGGCTTTTTGCGTATCGCTTACCTCGAAAGACGCCTCCGCACTGACCAGCTTGCCGCTGTCGCCCACCTGTCCGCCAGACTCGGCGTAGAATGGCGTTTCGTCCAGAACGATCACCCCGTCCTGCCCGGCTTCCAGGCGCTCGACCGGCTCACCGTTGACCAGTATCTGCAATACCTTGCCCTGACCCCGCAGCTGTTCATAACCGACAAAGCCGGTTTCGGCTTCTATTTCCAGCAACTTGCCGCTGTCACCCTTGAACTGGCTGGCGGAACGGGCGCGCTCGCGCTGTTGCTCCATGGCGCGCTCGAAGCCGGCCATATCCAGTGTCAGACCGCGTTCACGCGCAATGTCCCGAGTCAGATCCACGGGAAAACCGTAAGTATCATACAGGCGGAACACCACGTCGCCCGGAATCTCCCGGCCGGAAAGATCGTCCATGGCCTCATCCAGCAGTTTCATACCCTGCTCCAGAGTCAGGGCAAAACGTTGCTCTTCTTTCAACAGGGCTTCTTCCACCCCGGCTTGCGCTTTTGCCAGCTCGGGATAGGCCTGGCCCATGACATCCACCAGCGGCTGCACCAGTTTCCAGAAAAACACCTCACTGCAGCCAAGCTGGTAACCGTGGCGAATGGCGCGGCGGATGATGCGGCGCAGTACATAGCCGCGTCCCTCGTTGGACGGCAGCACGCCGTCGGTTATCAGAAAGGCGCTGGAACGTATATGATCGGCGATAACCTTCAGCGAACTGGCGGAGACATCCTGTACGCCGACAATTGCCGCGGCTGCCTCGATCAGTGTCTGAAAAATGTCCGTATCGTAATTGGAAGTCACGCCCTGCAGCACCGCCGCCAGGCGTTCCAGACCCATGCCGGTATCCACTGACGGCTTGGGCAGCGGCGTCAGCTTGCCGGATGCATCACGGTCGAACTGCATGAACACCAGATTCCATATTTCCACATAACGATCGCCGTCTTCTTCCGGGCTGCCGGGAGGGCCGCCGGGCACGGAATCACCGTGGTCATAAAAGATTTCGGAGCAGGGACCGCAGGGACCGGTGTCGCCCATGCTCCAGAAATTGTCTTTTTCGCCCAGGCGTGAAAAGCGCTCCGGGTTGACACCAATTTCCTGCAGCCAGATCTGTTCGGCTTCCTGATCGTCTTCATACACTGTCACCCACAGCTTTTCCGGCGCCAGGCCAAACTCGCTGGTGAGCAGATCCCAGGCGTAGCGTATGGCGTCATGCTTGAAATAGTCACCGAAGCTGAAATTGCCCAGCATCTCAAAAAATGTATGGTGACGCGCGGTATAGCCGACGTTTTCCAGATCGTTGTGCTTGCC
>JALXFQ010000405.1 GCA_027067235.1 Gammaproteobacteria bacterium | reverse complement strand
GTACGGGAACGGCGAGAAAGACAATATCGTTTCCTACGCCGATGGCCGGCCAGGCCTGCTGCGTCATGTCAACGCCGGCCAGCAGCAGCGGGCAGAACGGGTGCTGGATGCGGAAAGCGCAGGTTTTACCCCGGCGGCGGATTCAGACAGGCCGGTTGACCTGAAGAGCATGGCCGCTGCGGGCACGACAACGGCGGAAGATTCCCTGGCCCGGCTGCAGGCCAGCCTGGCAGCTTTTGATGCGGAACAGGGTCTGCCCGCCGGCGAAAATCGCTTTACCCGGCAACTGGCTGCGCAGGATCCGGTGCTGACCTGCAGCCGGGAATTGCTGGCGCTGCTGACCGGCCAGGATTAGCAGATACAGGCCCCGAACCGGCGGACTGATTACCGTGCCGGAAACAGAACCGCGGCTGGTTCTGCACACTTGCGGTCATCTCGGGGGCAGGAAGAAAAATTGCCCGATGAAGAACTTTCCCTTGATATAGCCGGTCATCGCTGTATCTGTTTGCTATATAACCAAAGCCATAGCCAGAAAGCGCCTTAACAGCAAAAAGCCGGATTGTCAGCCCGAAATCGGCGCCTTTTTCTTGAAACAGGTTGTTGTAGATTCTAGACTTCTCTCGTAACTGGCCTAAACATATAGGTTGTAACTGGAACAAGGATACTGGCGGTATCGGCTAGATTCCGCATTGCGCACAGGGATGGCCTGCAATGATTGTCCCTGCGAATGATCGGGAATCGAATCCATCACAAGGGGCAAGCAAAATGGCGATTTCGAAGTTTTTTTTGGGCGATAAAAAGCAACCGTCTGACAAGACCGGGGCAGACAGCAAGGACAGGGATCAGCAAGCGGTGGGCATGGCCGGCGTCAGTGAGCTGACCGTGCTGGAGCCGCGTCTGATGTTCGACGGCGCAGGCGTTGCAACGGTGGCTGAGGCAACCCCGCATGCCGACCCGGCAGTCGATACCGCGCCTCAACATGATTCGCCGCCACCGGCATCCACTGCCGAATCCGCCACAAACCACAATGCCGCAGCTGGCAGCAAAGCCGGCGATGCGAATGCCCGGGAAGCCAGTCCGGTTTCCGGCGCAAACCCTGCCGCGGCGCAGACAGCGACTACCCACGCCGAGCTGGAACAGGCGGCCGATGATCTGGACAGCGAAGCTCAGGCCAGCGCTACGGATACTGCATCAGGCAATACCGGATCAGGCAATAGCGGCGATAGCAGTCATCAGCAGGAACCGGTTGATGTTGCCGCGCCATCGACGCCTGCGACAGCCGATTCCGGAGCCGCTGCCAATCCCGTGGCGGCTGATACTGCAACACAGGCGGCGCAACCGGCCGCGACAGATGCGCCATCGCCGGCGGAGACACCCATTGCCGGCAGGGTGGCGGCGAGCGGATCGCCAGACGCACATCGCCCGGCACAGACGCATCATGCCGCGACGCCCGCTCCGGCCCATCGAAATGCGGTCGAAAGCCACGATGACAGCGCACAGCAAGCACAGCCTTCCGTGCCTGTCGCAGTGACCACCGACAGCCAGCCGGGTGATACCGAAGCCGCCACTGCGGCTGACAGCCAGGATGACACCGGGCAAGCCGTGGATAACAGTGTGGAGCCCATGGCGGTAGACGCCGCCACGCCTGATGAAGTAACCGAAGTCATATTCATCGATGGCTCGGTTGAAGATTCCGGGGCGCTGCTGGACGGTATTCTGCAAGACCGGGCGCCCGCGCCGGAGCCGGTTTCCGAGCATCCGGGCCAGCCTTCAGCCGCGCCGGCCGATGCGGCGGAACAGCCCGCCAACACCGATGATTTTATCGTCAATGGCGTTCGCGTCGTGGTGCTGGACCCTGCCGGCGACGAATTGCAGCAAATTACCGACACGCTTGCCCAGTACACCGGACTTGCCGGCGTGCACATCATATCGCATGGCGGAAACGGCGCGGTGAAACTGGGTAACACCACCCTGAACAGCGCCAGTCTTGACCGATATGCCGGGGAACTGGCGCAATGGGGAGATGCCCTCAACGCGGACGGCGACCTGCTGCTGTATGGTTGCGATGTGGCGGAAGATGGCGCGGGGCTGGATTTTGTTCAGTCAGTGGCGCAAATCACCGGGGCCGATGTGGCCGCTTCCGATGACGCCACCGGCAATGCGGATGCCGGCGGCGACTGGGATCTGGAAGTCAGCACCGGCCGCATTGATGTCGCCACCCTGAGAGACGCCTCGGGAGCCTGGGACGGCGTTCTGGCGCCGCCGGATCCGTTGAGCGATGCCAGCGCTTCCGATACCCGCCCGATGTTAAACAGCCTGGTTGAATTCAGTGTTGCGTTTGACAATGATGCAGCCTCGGATGATGCCGATGAAGGCTATGCGCCCTACGTGGACGTCGTGGTTCCGGCCGGTCTGGATGTGCAGGCAGGGCCAACAGTGTATGGCGCATCGGCCATTTTTCAGGCTTTTACCTGGGATGGCGCCAACTGGGTGGATGACAGCGGCGCGCCCGTGTCGGCCCATCCCTACGACAGCAACGGCGTGACCCTGACCGTACCGACAGCGAACGATGTTGGTGATACCTGGTATCTGGTGGATTTGCCGTTCGGCAGTTTTGTCCGCGACCAGCCGCCGGCCGATGTGGTGTTCACGGCGAATGTCTCGGTTGCCGACGGGGCGGAAGTGGATGTGCCGCTGGATGTTGTTTCGCGCGCCGGCTTTCGTTATGGCGATACCGCCACCAACGACAATGGCCCCATCGAGCAGGGGACGACGGATACCGTAAGCATCACGCCCCGTGTCATCGACATCGAGAAAGACAGCGATGCGCCGGAGCGGCAAACCGTAACCGGCCCCAACTATCCGGTTGAATATACGCTGAGAGTGAACATAGCCGCAGGCGAAACTGTTGACAATGTGGTGGTCACCGATGTGCTGCCCGAAGGCGCAGTCTATCGCGGCGACGTGACCATTACGCCTGTCAATGGCGCTCCGGCCATTGCTGCGCCGAGCATTAACGCACCGGCCGAATTTACCGTGCTCGGCGCCAATCCGGCGGATCGTCAGTTGCAGATCGGTCTCGGCGACATCACCGGCGTTGCTTCGACCGCCAGCGCCACCGGCGAATATGTGATTACCTATACCGTTTATTTTTCCGATGTGGATGCCGATGGCAACCCGCTGCTGAATCCGACCACCGGTGATGATCGCAACGCCCTGAATGAATCGCGCATCAGCGGCGACTATAACGGCAATACGGTTACCGATGGTGATGACGCGCCCCTCGGCGGCTTGAACGATGACGCCAGCGACGGCATTACGCCCTCGGATCATCAGATCGAGCTGAATTCCGTGGATGTTTTCAAGGATGCCACTGTCATCAATGGCGGCCAGGGTGTGCCGGGCGATGTCATTGAATGGCGTATCGAGGTGGATGTATCCGACTATTTTGGCGTCGGTAACGTCGTTCTGGATGATGTGTTCCACGATGGCCAGACATTCATTGATGGCGTCAACGCAGCTCACGCCGACCAGATGGTGCCTACCATAGAAATCTGGGAAAACGGTGTGCATACCGCCACCACCGCGTTTGACGCCGCCAATTACACTGTCGGCGTCGAGGATGCGGCCAGCACCACCGGCGATACCGATCTGCAGTTTCGGGTGTCCGACCAGCTGGTGAGCATGGGGCAGGATGGCTTTCTCGATGGCGACGTGTTTGCCGGCGACGGATCAGACACCGGGGCAACGGCTTCCGGCGACCCCCTGAACGGCCGCCTCAACGGCGAGTCGACGCGTGTTTATGTTGTTTACCGCACCGTGATTGACGAAACGTTTGATGAGCTGCATTCGGTGGCCAATGGCGGCACGGGCGATTCCAGCGTGGATATCGACGACACCCTGGCCAACGACGTAACGGTAACGGCTGATATTCTGGACAACGCCGTGGATCATAATACCGTGGGGACCGAAGACGACGCTTCCGAGGCGTCAGTGACCGTGCCCGGCGCCAC
>JALXFQ010000404.1 GCA_027067235.1 Gammaproteobacteria bacterium | reverse complement strand
TGGCTGGTCGCGGCACAACAGGCGCATGTGCAAAATGAGGACATCGAAGGTGAAGGATCGGTGGAGGTGGCGGCTCCCGTGGATCACGCGCTTTCTCCGCAGTTGAAACTGAATGTCAGCTACCGCAATGGCCGGGGCGAACATGCCGCGCGCTATTACCCCGACCGAATCATGTCGCCCAAACTGGTCAAGTGGTTGAAACAGTCCGTCAAGGCGGGCAAGGTGACCCACGGCAGTGTCAAACTGGAGGGGCCGGTCAGAGCTTTTCCGTTTTACCATGACGAGGGTACATTCATCGTTCACGCGGATATCACCGATGCCACGCTGGATTATTATCCCGGCTGGCCGGCGGTGAAAAATGCCGACGTTTCGCTGCGTTTCAACGGCCCGGCCATGACCATCACCGGTACCGGTGGAACCTTTGCCGAGCAGACCATCCGCTACGCCAATGTGTATATGGCTGATCTCAGGCAGCGCGATCATCACCTGCGCATTCAGGGAGAACTCACCGGTCCGGCGGCTGCGGTCGTGGATTTTCTCGCCAACGGGCCGTTGCGCGGCAAGCATGCCAGACCCTTGCACGGCTGGTCCGGCAGTGGCGAAGGCGATACTGCGCTGGATCTGGATCTGCCGCTGTCAAAGCCATCGTCCTTGAAGCTGACCGGAAGCTATCTGCTCAGGGATGTTGCCCTGCGCATACCTGGCGGCATAGCAATCTCCCATCTGAACAATCGCATCGAATTCACCGAGAATCTGGTGCAGTGCAAAAACCTCAGCGGGAAGATGCTGGGCGGCGATGTTTCCATCGACATCAGTACGCCGAAGCCACAGCGCTTCGCGGAAGTGCTGGTGCAGGCAAACGGCAGCGCTGCCCCGGAGCATTTGCAGAATTTTCTTGGCGAGACCATTACCCGCGCCCTTTCCGGCAAGGCGGCCTGGGACGGCGCTGTGCGTATTACCCGGCAGGGCGTAAAGCTGGAAATCCGTTCCGATCTGAAAGGACTGGCCAGTCGCGCACCCGCGCCGCTGAACAAACCGGCAAAAGCACGCTGGCCGCTGACGCTGAAATACAGTTTCGCCAGCAAGGAGAAAGACCGCACCCGTTTTTCCATCGGCAAGCGTTTGTACGGCGCCATGGAATTTTCCGGCAAGGCGGAAAACTATGGCCTGGACGCGGCAAAAATCGTGCTCGGTTCCGAGCGTGGCGACTGGCCTGGCAAGGGCATGGTGGAAGTGGTTGTTGATGCACAACAGCTGGATGCGGATGCGTGGCTGCAGTTTTTTGCCGCAAGGTCTGGCGGGTCCGCCGGGGAAAGCGCTGGCAGAAAACCCGGATTTGCCGAAAAACTCAATCGTGTCAGCGGCAGTGTTGATCGCTTCCGCGCCCTGTCGCGGGCGTTTGGCCCGCTGGATTTCAGCTTTGACCGCACTGCCCGTGGCTGGTCCGGTTCCGTCAGTGGCGAGCGCGCCGAGGGCAAACTCGGCCTGCTCTGGTCCGCCCGCAGCAAAAAGGTCGATGCCCGGCTGAAACGCCTGTACTGGCCGAAATCTGCAAAAACAGGGTCGGCGCGGGAAAAAAAACCGCGCCGGGACCGCAGCAATCTGCCGGATATCAGTCTGAGCGTGGATGATACCCGCTATGAGGATATGAAACTCGGGCGCATGAAGCTGGTGATGAAACCTGGCCGGGAACGCTGGGAGATCCACAAGCTGGATCTGGTCCGCCCCGATATGACGCTGACAGTGGTCGATCAGGCGCTTGCCGATTCAGGACCGAAAACCGCGCAGGCCGGCAACAGCTCCGACACGCAACTTGGCCTGCAGTTGAAAAGCACCGATGTGGCGGCGACGCTGGCGGCGCTGGGCTATCCCGACCAGATTGTCGCCAGGTCGGCGGATGTGAACGGTTTGCTGTTCTGGCGCGGCGGCCTGGAAGATTTCAGATGGGAGATCCTGAACGCCAATCTGAAAGTCGATCTCAGGCAGGGCAGAATTCTGCGCGTGAATCCCGGGCTGGGCCGCATGCTCGGCGCGCTGAACCTGGAGAGTCTGCTGCGCCGGCTGAAGCTGGATTTTACCGATGTGTTTGACAAGGGCTTCGCCTTCGACAAGATTGCCGGCGATGTGCGGATTCGCAGTGGCGAAGGATTCACCGACGAACTGGTGATCAGTGGTCCCGGGGCCAATATCATTCTGTCGGGTCGCACTGCCCTGGTGGACAGGACGTACAATATGCGGGTGACAGTGATTCCACCCCTGGGCGGGAATGCCAGCCTGGTGGGATTTGCCCTGGGCGGACCGGCGGCGGGCGTACTGATCTGGCTCGGAGACAAGTTGCTTAAACACCCGCTGGGCAAACTGATACACTACGAGTACAAGGTTACCGGCACCTGGGACAAGCCGGTGGTGGAGCCGCTGGGCGCGGTGGAAAAAGGCGAATTGCCGGACCTGACATCAGGCGTGGTGGACTAGCCCGTGATATGCCATAAAGGCGGACGTATTTCCTTCAGGTGGTTTGATCAATGGCGTGTGAGAATTTTCTGGTTTTGTGCGAAGGCGGGCTTCGTCCTGTTCGGGTTCGGGCGCCTGGCCACAGGCCCGTATTCGCGAAGCCTGCATGAAACGTCCGGGGCAGAGCTATGAGCAGACTTGAAAAACACCGGGCGGCGGCGATACAGCTGGCGTCGGGGCCGCATGTGACCGGCAACCTCGATGCCGCGGCGGAACAGATGCGTAACGCGGTCAGGCAGGGCGCCGGTCTGGTGGTTTTGCCGGAGAACTTTTCCCTGATGCCCAAACACCAAAGAGACCGCCTGCACAGCGCCGAAGCCTTTGGTCACGGGCGGGTGCAGGATTTTCTGTCACGCCAGGCGCGGAAGCTGGGCGTGTGGCTGATTGGCGGCACCATTGCCCTGAAAACCTCCCATCCGGAAAAAGTGCGTTCTTCCAGCCTGGTCTATGATGACAGCGGTGAATGCGTGGCGCGTTATGACAAGATGCATCTGTTCGACGTATCGCTGCAGAACGGCGAGACCTACCGCGAATCGGATGTGTTCGAGGCCGGCGACAGGACAGCCGTGGTGGACACGCCTTTCGGCACATTGGGAATGAGTATCTGCTACGATCTGCGTTTTCCGGAGCTGTACCGCGAGCTGACCCGTAAAGGCGCGGAAATCATCGTCGTGCCATCCGCTTTTACCGCCATGACCGGACGCGCGCACTGGGAACCGTTGCTGCGTGCCCGTGCGATCGAGAACCAGTGCTATATCATTGCCGCGGCGCAGGGCGGTTTTCATACCAGCGGCCGCGAGACCTGGGGGCATTCCATGATTATCAACCCCTGGGGGGAGATACTCGACGCCAAACAGACCAGCGCGGGCGTGGTGGTCGCTGATATCGACATGAGTTTTTTGAAAACCGTGAGGAACAGTTTGCCGGCGCTGGAACACCGGCGCTGAGGTTGCGATAAATCAGCATTTCCCTGTATCAGCCGTTGCTACTATAATGCGCGCCCTTGATGGCGGCGCGGTAAACCCCCACTTGTCCCGGGAGTTGTCGAGTTATCTACGGAGAATGGCCATGCCCATATATGAATACCAATGTGAAAAATGCGGTCACGAACTGGAGACGATCCAGAAATTCAGTGATGATCCGCTGACGCAATGCCCCAACTGCAAGGAGCAGGCTCTGAAAAAGAAACTGTCCGCCGCGGCTTTTCATTTGAAGGGCTCCGGCTGGTACAAGACGGATTTCAAAGGCTCATCCAGCCCTGCGGATGACAGGAAAAAGGATGCGGGCGGCGACGGCGCCATGCCCAAAACCAGTTGCTGCGGTGGTGGCTCCTGTTCTCATTGAACGTGGATGCGCAGGGCTTGAGAGTTAGACAGTGCGTCGCTACCTGATAGCCGGTCTGCTGGTCTGGGTGCCGCTTGGCGTCACCTTCCTGGTGGTCAAGGTGCTGGTGGACCTGATGGATCGCAGCCTGCTGCTGATTCCCCGGGCCTGGCGTCCGGAAAATCTGCTGGGTTTTGATA
>JALXFQ010000403.1 GCA_027067235.1 Gammaproteobacteria bacterium | reverse complement strand
GCCTGGCCGCAAGCACCGGGCCAGCCAGCTTGCTGCAAATGATAACCGCGATCGAGGCTTCAGACTGTCATGCAGCTGACGTTTTCACACAGAAGAAACCGGTATGATTCCATGACCTATTGTTCGTTACCAACGCCCATCAGGCATTCATGACCCGTTTCACGCCAACAGATTATCTGCTGCTCGGTATTACGCTGTTGACCGTAATGCTGCTCAATGTCCCCGTCATACGGCGCAATCGTTTGTGGAGCGTGACGATTACGCCGTTGGCGTCGATCATCGGCAGCGGTTTTCTGGTGGTGGCGCCGCTGCTGCGCGATATCGCCGGGCCTTTGTCCGCTGTGGCGATGTTGCTGATCGTGGTAGTGGCGTGGTTCATCGGCGCGGTGATCCGCTACAACATCCGCCATGTGGAACCCCTGCTCGGGCAACCGGACACAGCGCCATTTGTGGTAAGCGCTGACCGCGCGGCATCGTTTGTGTTGAGCTTTGCCTATGTCATATCGGTGACGTTTTATACCAGCCTGCTGGCGGCCTATTTGCTGGAGCCGACGGGGTTGAAAACGCAGCTCGCCAGCCGCGGCCTGACCACGGCCATCCTGTTGTTCATCGGCTTCACCGGTTTTTTCCGTGGCCTGGGCGGGCTGGAATGGCTGGAAAAATTCACCGTGGCGCTGAAGCTGGCCGTGATCGCGGCGCTGCTGGCGGGGCTGGCGCTGTTCGACGCGCAACATGCGTTCGTTTTCCCCTCCACCAATACCGACATCTCCATGACCGAAAAACTGCGCATGCTGGCGGGCACATTACTGGTAGTACAGGGCTTTGAAACGGTTCGTTACATGGGCAAGGAATACGACGCGGCCCTGCGCATAAAAGGCATGAAAACCGCGCAATGGATTTCGGGTCTGATCTATGTCGGCTTCATCCTGCTGGTCACGCCGCTGCTGGTGCATCTTGCGCCGGGCAAAGTGGACGAAACCGCGCTGATACAACTCACGCGCTACGTGGCCCTGACCATGCCCGGCATACTCGTCGTGGGCGCGGTGATGGCCCAGTTCAGCGCCGCCATCGCCGACACCGCTGGCGCAGGCGGGCTGGTGAACCAGGAAACCGGCGGCAAAATCCACCAGAAACTGACCTACCCTGTGGTCATCGCCCTGTCCATCGCGCTGGTGTGGATCGCCAACATTTTCGAGATCATCGCCTATGCTTCGCAGGCTTTCGCGGCCTATTACCTGATTCAGGCGGTTATCGCGGCTTATGTCGCCCGCAGGCGCGGTGAGCATGGACGATTTACCGGCTTTTTCGCTGTTGCAGTCGTCTTGCTATTGGTGACTTTGTTCGCCCGATCTGTCGGCTAGCGGGTAGTTCTCGTGCTCTGCGCTGTATCTGGTATCTGGCCTCTGGCGCCTGGACGGCGTAACGACCCAGACGGGATTCGACGACGACTATCAGGATGTTGAAAAAGTCCTTCCCTGGACTTTTTCAACCACGTAAGCGGAAAACGCGGTTTCCCACTTCCTTCATTTTCAATGACTTACAGCCACCAAAAATGGCGGCACATCCCTGTGTCACGCACAGGGCGTTGAACAACTGCGCTTTTCAACACCCTGTTAAACGCCCGCACCGCTATTTCAGTAGCCCCCGGGGTAGCCCCTTAGTGAAAGACACATGAGGCAGCTGCTGAGCAGTACTGCAAAAACTTGACGCGTCCCATCATGTTGTATGAATGATACAGTCAGAGGCTGTCGCCCTGCCCCGGGAATACTTTATTATTCACCAATAAGTTAAAGCGAGCAGCATATCCCTGATACAAGCCGTGACCAGCTATCTGGTTGTAAAAATACGTCACAACCGCTTGACAGCTGGCGCTGAATAGTGAAGCATCCATAGCCAGAGTAGCGGGATCGCTACATCAATCGGGTTGACAGGGCCAGACTGTGAAGAAAAACAGGCCTGAAACCTTCAAAAACTACCATTGTGAGGAATGTGAAGAAATGAGTTTACGCAAACATATTATTGCTGGAGCAGTTGCCGCATCACTGTTGCCCGCCGCCGCTTTTGCCACCAACGGCATACTGCCGCTGGGTAATGGCATCAAGGCGCACGGTTTCGGCGGAGCGGGTATCGCTAACGCCAGTGAAGCCATGTCCATGGTGGACAATCCGGCGCTGCTGTCAAAAGTTGACAGCCAGTGGAGTATCGGCGCATCCGGCTTCAACCCCAACCGTTCCGCTGACGTTGGTCGCGGTTATATAGAAAGTGATTCTGACTGGTTTCTTATTCCGCAAGGTTCCTACGCCAGCAATAGTGGCGGCACCATGGCCTGGGGCCTGTCCGTTTACGCGCTGGGCGGCATGAACACCAACTATCCGGAGCAGTTGTTCGGCACTCGTGTCGGCGTTGACTTGCAGGGACTGATTGTTGCGCCAACGTTCAGTTTTAAAGCCAACGAAACCGTTTCTCTTGGCATCTCTCCGCTGCTGGCGTATCAATCACTGGAAACCACCGGCCCGGAATTACAGGGTCGCCAGGAAGGCCAGGAACAGCTGCCTGTTTCTGACGACGACTCCGCAACCGGCTGGGGCGTCAGGGTTGGCCTGGCTGCCGAGGTTATGCCAGGAACGACGCTGGGTCTGACCTATCAGTCCGAGCTGCAAATGGACGTCATGGACAATCACGCCAAGTTCCTGTTTGCGCCCGCCAGTGACAAGGCTTTGAATCTGCCTGCCATCTGGGGTGCTGGTTTCGCTTCTCAGGTTACGGATCAGGTCAAGCTGGTCGGAGACATTTCTACCATCGACTGGTCTGATGTGCCGATTTTTGACGAATTGTTTGGCTGGGAAGAACAAACCATCTACAAGTTTGGCGTAGAGTTTGCCGCTTCCGACAACCTGGCGCTGAGAGTCGGTTACAATCACGGCAATTCGCCCATTCCGGATTCAGCCGCTGGCCGCAACATTCTCGCCCCTGCCACCACGGAAGATCACTACACCGTCGGCTTTACCACCAAAATGGGTGCTGGCGAGATTAACGGCTACTACGCTTATGTTCCGGAAAACGAGCAACGTCAGGAAGGCGCAGGCCTGCCAGCAATCAAGATGTATCAGAATGCTTTTGGCCTGAGTTATACGGGTCATTTCAACTGATCCCGCCTGAACGGGCTTGATGCAAACAGAAAGGCGGCTGCCCGGGGTAGCCGCCTTTTTTGTTGCCTCTACGTCGACACTCTTTGCGCAACGGTGACTATGTAGCCGCTGTTATCCCTGATCCAGAACTCGCGCATACCATAAAAAGTCGTGCGCAATTCCAGTATCACTTCGGCCTTGCCATCGGCCATTTTGCGGGCAGCTTCCACATCATCGACTTCCAGATACAGTGTCGCGCTGGCGCTGATGGGCATATCCGCAAACCCCGGCCATTCCTGCGCCAGCGACTCCCGGGTCTGAAACATGATGCCCTGTTCGTCGCGCATGAGCATGGCCCATTGCAAAGTTTCCGCGCTGGACAATTCTTGCACTGCATCCTGCGAATTCGCCTTCACTCCCATGACGAAATGAAAACCCAGCACATCGCGGTAGAATGCCGCGGCCTCGTTGATATTCTCTACCATAAGATTGGGGGTAATTTTGCCAGCCATTGTTTACTCCTGATTATGAACGGAAGTAACGCAGTCTACACCGGACTTGCTGACAACGTACTGTCAGTAGAACAGCAGTAAAAGCACCGCGCCCAGCAACAGGCGATAAACCACGAATGGCAGCATGCCCATTTTCGAGATGAGCTTGAGGAAGAAATGAATCACCAGCCAGGCCGAAACAGCGGAGACCGCTATGCCGGTGAGCAGAATGCCTGCATCGAACTGGACGCCGCCTTCAAATATTTTCAGTGATTCATGCAGGCCGCCCATGATGATGGTGGGAATGGACAGCAGGAAGGAAAAACGCGCCGCGGATTCGCGTGTCATGCCGAGGAACAGGCCGGCAGTCATGGTAATGCCGGAACGGGATGTGCCGGGGATCAGAGCAATGGCCCGAGCGA